>JAHEFU010000149.1 GCA_024645305.1 Planctomycetales bacterium | reverse complement strand
ACAGGGCCACTTCCTCACGCTCCAGCACGGTTCCGACTGAATAGTCACTACCCAGAGATTTGGCCAGGGTCAGCTTTGTCTGGTCATGGTTGGTGGACTTGTCATGGACCTGCCAGTGCTCCAGAATGTAAGTCAGGCCGTCATAGTCAGGGCTGAAATAGCTGAAGCCGAATTCGCTGTGTGGCTCAACCTGGTGGCGCAGGTAATCCTGTTCGTAGCTGAACTGGAAATAGGAGCCGTCGTCAAAGGGGTTCCAGGTCAGGATCCCGCCATAGCCCACGAAGTCATCAGCGTCTGCGGACGCGGACTCCTGCCAGCGGCGAATCGGCGGGAGGACGTTGAAGGGATGGTCAACTCCCTGGTAGTCCGCATACTCGCCCACCAGGCTGTAACTGTCGCCGAAGTAGCCGAGGTTCAGGTAGTTGGCCTTGCCGTCGGTACCCTCGAAGTCGAAGGCGGACTGGCCCCATTCCTCAGCAGGACGCTGCAGCTGCAGGACTTCCCAGTAGCCGCTGAAATTG
The DNA here is from genome assembly GCA_024645305.1 of Planctomycetales bacterium. Lineage (GTDB taxonomy): Bacteria > 4484-113 > 4484-113 > 4484-113 > JAFGCY01 > JAHEFU01. The sequence goes on along the minus strand of JAHEFU010000149.1, from coordinate 6,618 downwards.
CCCTCACGGTAGGACAGATCAGTCCCCACGATGTCATAGTTGAGGATCTGCTCGTCGTCAACGGTGTTCTGGTAGCTCGGGAACTGCACGTTCACGACGCTGACGCCGGTGGTCAGCTGCTTGTTGACCTCGTACTCGCCGCGGGCTCCCATGATTTCCTTGTGGCGGTTGGCAATCTCAAATTCCTGGGTGTCATCTAGGCGGTCCTTGTCCCAGCCGTAGATCACTTCGAGACGCCCCCGGTCCTCCTCATACTCCACCTTGAAGCCCTCCGCCTCGTTGTCAAAATCAAGGAAGCGGGACTCGAACATGTTGACGGACAGACCTTTGCCCCAGGTGGTTCCGTAGCTGCCGAGCGTGACCTTGTACTTGCCGTCGCGGTAACGGATCCGGCCCTTTTCCCAGCGGAAGGGATCATTCGTCGTGGCAAAGGAGTTCACATCGCTCAGACGGAACAGGGCATCCCATTTTCCGTAGTCGGCCAGCAGTTCCAGTTCCTTTTCCCACTTCTCAACCCCGGAAATGTCGTCATCGCTGTAGCGGAAGTCCATCCGGCCGCTGAAGTCCAGTGTGGGAGGCATGCGCCGACGCAGTTCGAAGTCGCGATCCCAGAGATCCGAGGGGGGATATGTGCCGAGGTCCTCCTCCCCTTCCCAATAGAACTTGCGGATGGCGTCTTCAACTGTGGAACCGGAATCTCCGCCAGATTCCTCGTACATGCTCCTGAAGATGTCATCACTGCCGGAAGCGGTCTCATCCCCCAGAGCTGCTGCGGGCAGGATCAGCAGGCCCAAGAGGGCCAGACCCACTGCGCGAACTGCGCTCACCATCAGCTTTCCTCCCTGCTTGGTCATCCCGCCGCCTTCCCCGGTTACAGTCCTGCGTATATCCTTCCCCACGCAGGTTTCAGCAGTTATTCAGTCGCTTAATCTTCCTCAATTTCGCCGAGATCCTCGCCGGCGAGTGCCTTCACGATGGCTTCGCGGATCTCCTCTTCCTGGCCATTGGAATAGCCGTAGTGCTGGTAGACAATCTCGCCGTCCACGATGATGAAGGTCGCCGGACTGGCCTTGACGCCGTAGTCCTTGCTGACCTCCTGGTCACCATCTCGCAGCACCTTCCAGGGGTATTTGTTGGTCTTGAAGAACGGTTCGACACTGCTTTCCGTCAGGGATGTGTCGCGACTGATGATGTACATTCCGAAGCTTTCATCCTCGAATTCCTCGGTGTACTCGTTCAGGTGCACAAGCAGCTTGTTGCAGGGGATGCAGCCGACTTCCCAGAAGTCGATGAGCACTACATCATGCTCTTTCACAAGGTCTTCCAGGGCATAGCTGTCGCCATCAAGGTCGTCCAGGTCGAATTCGGGAGCGGGCTTGGCCAGCGCGCTGCCGGAAAACAGCAGGACGAGCAGCATCAGTGCAGTGGAAATTGAACGGATCATGCTTTCACCTCAAGTGAGAATTCTATCATTTAACTGTCATATTCCGGACTGGAAATCGCCTGTTAAGGTTCAATGACACCCAAATAGAGCGGCCAGCATTTAACCCAGTCCAGCGGCAGCGGCGATATACTGAGATCAGCATTCTTTAAATGCAAGGTGGAGCTATGTGTGGAATCCTCGGTGCCGTCATCCACGACGGACACAGTGACCTGAAAGGCATCCTGTTGCCGGGTCTGCGGGCGGTTGAGTACCGCGGCTATGACAGCGCGGGCATAGCCGTGATGAATGGTGAGGGAATTACGGTCAACAAGAAGGCGGGCAAGCTCAGCATCCTGGAGGAAACACTGGGCGAAGCACCCATCGAGGGCAGCGTCGGTCTGGGCCACACGCGCTGGGCCACGCATGGTGCCCCCAATGACGAGAATGCCCATCCACACTGGGACCATCAGCACAGGATTATCCTCGTGCATAACGGAATCATCGAAAACTATGCAACCCTCAAGGATGAGCTGCTGGCCAAGGGCGTACAGTTCAAGAGCGAGACGGACACTGAAGTGGCTGTGAACCTGATTGCCTTCTACTACGACGGTGACCTGCCCACGGCGGTGCGCCTGGCGGGCAAGCGCATGCAGGGCAGCTTCAGCATGTGCGTGATGGCCGCAGACCAGCCGCGCCTGATGGTGGGCATCCGCAATGAGGTCCCGCTGCTTGTGGGCCATGGCGAGGATGCCACCTACCTGGCGAGTGATATCACGGCCTTCCTGGCCTACACCCGCGACGTGACCTACCTGGAGGACGGCGAGATGGCCGTACTCAGCGATGAGGGCACGAAGTACTTCGATGTGCAGAGCGGCCGTGAAATTGAGAAGACAGTCGAGCGCGTGGAGTGGAACATCGAGCAGGCGCAGAAGGGTGGCTTTGATACCTTCATGATGAAGGAAATCCATGAGCAACCCAGCGTTATCCGCCAGCTGCTGGAGCGCCACCTGCCGAGCCCCAATGAGCCGGTGCACATGCCGCAGCTGGATGAGCTGATCAAGGATAATGATTTCCGACTTGTCAGTCTGCTGGGCTGCGGGACGGCCTTCCATGCCTGCAAGGTGGGCAAGTACGTACTGGAGGGACTGGCGAAGATCCCCTGCCGGGTGATGTATGCCCACGAGGCGCTCTACCACCAGGCCCCGATCAGCAATTCGGCACTGACGATCGCCGTGAGCCAGAGTGGCGAAACTGCCGACACTATGGGCGCGGTGAAGTCCCAGAAGGCGGCGGGCAGCAAGATTGTCTCCATCTGCAACGTGGTGGGCAGCAGCCTGACGCGCATTTCGGACCAGACCCTCTACACCATGGCCGGCCCGGAAATCAGCGTGGCCAGCACCAAGGCCTTCACCTGCCAGCTGACGATGATCTACCTCGTGGCGATCTGGATCGCCGAGAAGTTCGGGCGGGCCGATGCGGCTGAGCTCAAGCACCTCAAGGAAGAGCTGCTGGCCATCCCGGACAAGATGAGTGCCATCCTGCAGAGCGAGAAGCAGATCGAGCACCTCGCGCGGGTCTACCGCCAGGTGCGGCACTTCTACTACCTCGGACGAGGCGTGGCCTACCCCGTCGCGATGGAAGGCGCGCTGAAGCTCAAGGAGATCAGCTACGTGCATGCCGAGGGCTATGCCGGCGGTGAGATGAAGCATGGGGCGATCGCGATGATCGAGCCGGGCTTCCCGAGCTGCATCCTGGCGCCGAAGTCCCCGCTGCTGGAGAAGATGGTTGCCAACATGGAGGAGATCCTCTCGCGCAACGGCGAGGTGATGGTGATCACCAATGCGCCGGACCGCTTCAGCAAGTACGACGTGCACGTCTTCCCCTTCCCGGACTGTCCGCAGGTCTTCTCGCCGCTCTTGATGAGCCTGCCGCTGCAGATCTTCGCGTTCTACAGTGCCAAGCTGCGCGGCCGTGACATCGACCAGCCGCGCAACCTGGCGAAGAGCGTCGTTGTGGAATAGGAGGTCCGGAGCAATCCGGACAAGAGATTAACCACTAAGTTCACAAAGTACACGAAGCCTTCGAACAGAACACAAAGTAAACTTTAGGATCCTGTTTCTATTAGTGATCTTCGTGTACTTTGTGGTTAATAAAATACTGTGCGCATACATCACATCACCTGCGGCTACTTCCGCCCTCCCCTGCGGATTCTGACCCAGGGTGGCCCGTGCGCGCCCCTGGGCCGCGCTGAGTATGTGATCCACTGCCTGCTGATCGACACGGGAGAGCGGCTGATCCTCGTTGACAGTGGGCTGGGCCGCCGCGACATGGAACGCCCGCTCAGGCGCCTGGGCTGGGGCATGGCCTGGTTCGGTGGTGCATCAGACGGCTTGACTGCCGCGGAACACATTGCTGCCCTGCGGGAAAGTAGTGAGATCAACCGGGAAGCCGTTGTCAGCGATGTGATCATGACGCACCTGGATGGTGACCACACCGGCGGCCTCGCTGACTTTCCGAAGGCGCGGGTGCACCTGAACGATCTGGAATTGAAGGCCTGGCGCAAGGGTCCGGGTCCGGCCGGCAAGCAGCGCTATGTCAACGCCCACTTTGCACACGGCCCGCATTGGCAGAAGTACCGCGAGTTCCCCGAGGACTGGTTCGGCTTCCCGGCAACGCAGCTGGAAGGATTGCCGCCTGAGCTGCGACTTGTCTTCCTGCCCGGGCATACCCTGGGGCACTGCGGTGTTGCCATCGAAGAGAATGGGAAGTGGCTGTTGCACTGTGCCGATACGACCTACCACAGCGCCTGGCTGCGAGGTGGCAAACCGCCCGTTCCGATCCAGATCACGGAACGTCTGCTGGCCCAGGACTGGCCCGCCTGGAATGAATCACGACGGAAAGTGACAGCCCTGCAGCAGGCCGGCGAAGTGACGGTGTTCGGCTCACACGACCCGGAGATGTTTGCGAAGCTGGGCGGTGTTACCTGATTGTCAGTGTCTGGGGGGATAGCCCCGGCGCTTGCGGATAAAATCCGCCAGGCGGTCCGTGTATCGCTTCAGCCAGAAACCGAACAGCACCAGCAGGACCGTGAAGATGGCGGGTACGTAGTAGCCAGCGCCGATCCCTATGCCCACTGCGCTCATGATCCAGATCGTGGCAGCAGTGGTCACCCCTTCAATGTGCTTGTCCTGGCGCATGATGGCGCCGGCGCCCAGGAAGCCGATGCCCGTGATCACGGCTGCTGCCAGCCTGGTGCCATCCCCGCCGCCAGAGGAAATGAGGCTCGGCAGCTTCAGGCTGAGCTGGCAGAGGAAGGTGGCGCTGAGGGTCACGATCCCCATGGTGGTGACTCCGGCAGGCTTGTCGTGCACCGCCCGCTCCAGACCCACGGCGAATCCGAGGATTACAGCCAGAACCAGCTGGGCCAGATCAATCAGTTGCCACTCTATGACGTGCATCAGGTGATTGTAACGCTGCGCACGTACTGTTCCCTGTGTTGCATCGCCTAAAATACACGCTTGCCCCGCGAATCCTCCACACAGGACCTGACCACCGGCAGCATCGGGCGGCACATCATGAACCTCGCCGTGCCCGGCATGCTGACCAACCTGATGACCTTCAGCACGACACTCGTGGACATGATGTGGGTCGGGCGCATCAGCCCTGCAGCGATCGCAGCCATCGCCACGCACCAGTACCTGTGGTTCCTGTTCAGCATCCTCAACCAGATGATCGGACAGGGCAGCGTGACCCTGATAGCGCGCAGCTATGGCAGCGGTGACAAGCGCCGCAGCGCGGAAGTACTCGGTGAGACATTCTTCTTCAAGCTGGTGGTGGCGGTGATCGTGATGATCGTCGGTCTGCTGACCATCGGCCCGGCCTACCGCCTGTTCGGGATCACGAATGAGGAAGTCTTCAACTACGGCATGGACTACAGCACGATCATGTTCGCCGCCACGCCCCTGCTGTACAGCACCTTCACCCTGAAGACCGGTTTCAGGGCCGTGGGGGCCGCAGCACAGCTGTTCTGGGTCAGTGCACTGACCATGGTCGTCAACCTCGTGCTGGACCCCTTCCTGATCTTCAGCACCATCGACTTCACCGTCCCGCTGTTCAACTACCACGTGCAGATGCAGGGCCTCGGCCTGGAGGTTGCCGGGGCAGCCTGGGCCAGCGTGCTGGCTTTCGCCCTGACCTTCGCCATCACGCTGTTCCTGTTCCTGACGGGGCGCACCTTCATCAAGCTGCGCTTCCGGGACCTCTTCAGTCCCAGCCTGGATACCGCGCGCAAGATCCTCAAGATCGGCGTGCCCCCGGCCATGGGCAATTCCCTGGAGCATTTTGCCAACGTGCTGATCGGTTCCGCCGTGAACACCTACGGCACCACCATCTTCGCCGCCCAGGGGGTCAACAATATGCTGCAGCGCCTGATCCGCTTCAGCATCATGGGCTTTTCCTGGTCCACGATCACGATGGTCGGACAGAACCTCGGCGCAGATGAGATCGCCCGGGCCGAGAAGAGTGTCAACCGCTCTGCCGCCATCATTGCCAGCGTGCTTTTCCTGGCGAGTGTGGGCTTCTACTTCGCCGCGCCACAGATCGCCGTGCTGTTCGTTTCCGTGCATGACGCGGATTCCCGGGAAACCCTGGAATGGATCGTGCGCATCCTGCGCATCAACTGCTTCCTGTACCTGCCCCTGGGGCTGAACCGGGTCTACCGTGCCGTGTTTGAGGGCAGCGGGGATACGCGGCCGGTCCTGTGGACCAGTGCACTGACAACCTGGGGGCTACAGGTTCCGCTGATCATGGCGGGGGTCTACATCATGCGTATCGGCGAGCCGGACTTCATCTGGTGGGTGATGGTGGCGGGACATGCTGCGGCCGCAGTGCTGCTGTTCGTGCTGTTCAAGCGTGGGGCCTGGAAGCATATGCAGGTGTAGGAGGAGGTCAGACTTCAGTCTGACTATACTGGTAGTAACACTGGAAACTACAACATGAGCCGAAAAAAAAGCAGGCCCTCAAGGCCTGCTTTTCAGTAAACTTCCATAGTCTGGTCAGAATGAATTCTGACCTCGAGTTCAGCCCTTGGCGACGGCGCCGCCGGACTTGCGGATGATCTCATCGGAGATGCTGCGCGGGACCTCGACGTAGTTGTCAAACTCCATCGTATAGGTCGCGCGGCCCTGGCTCTTGTT
>JAHEFU010000148.1 GCA_024645305.1 Planctomycetales bacterium | reverse complement strand
CCAAGTATATGAAGCTGAGGACATAGCCCATGAATACAGGGAGCAGCTCGCGCAGGGCAGCGATGCTGGCTTCGTGGGGCGCTTTCATCTCCAGTACCATAATGGTGATCACAATCGCGATCACTGCGTCACTGAAGGCTTCAAGGCGTTGGGTGGACATACCTCTTCATTCTATCCCAGGCGCATACTTCAGGATCAGGCCTGACTTCCCTGTTCCGGCTCGAAACGGTAGCCCACTCCCCAGACCGTGCGGATCCAGCCCCGCGCATCACCGAGTTTGCTGCGGACGGAGCTGACATGGCTGTCTATGGTACGTTCGTTGACATATACCTCGTCGCCAATTGCGATGTCAGTCAGCAGCTGCCGGCTGAAGGCCTTGCCTGGACTCTCCAGCAATGCCTGCAGCAGGCGGAATTCAGTTGCCGTGGTGTGGACTTCCACACCGCTGATAAGCAATTTTCTTGCTTCCAGATCAAGTACGACATCCCCGAAACTCAGGCTGCTGTTGGTTTCATTCCCGGAACGGTTTTCAGCACGGCGAAAGGCAGCCTTGACGCGGGACACCAGTTCGCCGACGCGAAAGGGCTTGCAGATGTAATCATCGGCACCCAGACCCAGGCCGATGATCACGTCCTGCTCCTCGCCCCTGGCGGAGACAATGATGACCGGGATATCCGTCAGGCTGGGGTCAGCCTTCATCTCCCGGCAGATGTCCAGGCCGTCCTTGCCAGGCAGCATGAGGTCGAGTAAGACGAGATCCGGCTTGATACTGCGGATGACCTCGAGACCCTCGTTTCCATCCGCTGCCACCTTGACGTTATAGCCCTCAGCCAGGAGATTGAGTTCAATCACCCGCCTGATGTCGGCTTCATCTTCCACAACCATTACGTGACGGCTGGCGTTCAATTCTGACTCTCCGCTGCGATTCCTGAGTAGGGTGCTTATCATGATAATACCTGCCGTAGATGGATATGAATGATGATGAGGGACCCCTGGCCGGAGATGGGTCGGCCGGGGGTCCCTCCGGAATGCGGGATGGTTAGTAGCTTCCGCAACCGCCGGAGCTCTTGCTGCCGGCAGCAGCCTTCGTGGCTGTCTTCTGGGCATCGGGGGACGGGATCAGCACTGCATTGATCACATGGATCACACCATTGCTGGCCATTACGTCCGCCGCAACAACACTGGAGTTGTCAATCATCAGGGTGCCGTCCTTGACCATCAGGGTCAGGTCGTAGCCCGAGAGGGTGGGGGCACTGTCAAGCTTGACGGCCTGCTCGGCAACGACCTTGCCGCTGACGACGTGGTAGAGCAGGATCTCGACAAGCTGGTCCTTGTTCTCAGGCTTGAGCAGGCTCTCCACCGTACCCTCGGGAAGGGCGGCAAAGGCCTCGTCAGTCGGAGCGAACACGGTCAGCGGACCGTCGCCCTTGAGAGCCTCAACCAGTCCGGCGGCCTTGGCGGCTGCCAGCAGGGTTTCGAAGGTCCCGACGGAGGCGGCGGTATCAACGATGTCCATCTGCTTGACGGCCTTGTCGTTCTTACCGGATTTCTCCATGTGATGGTCGGCCATTGCGCTGCCGGCCATGAAAACTGCCAGGAGCAGAGCTCCTGCCATCGCTGTGATTGCATTCCTGTTGAACTTCATTTTCGATCTCCTCACTTCTGTGATGGCAAGATGATAACGAGCACATGTCGCGGAAGTGCCGTGGCGATATGGAGTAAGTGTGGAGAAGAACCAGGTTGCTGGTTGGAGCTTGCCGGTTACAGACCAGTTGAGTCGAAATGACGGGAAAGTAACAGTTTCCTGGTCTTGGTTAAAGCAGTCCAGGACAACCCTGAGGGCACTGTGGCCCCAAATCAGCCAACTGTCTTGCGGACTGGTCCCGGCAACCAGCACCCTGAAACCAAAATTTCGGGCAGGTGAGATTCGAACTCACGACCCCCTGCTCCCAAAGCAGGTACGCTAACCGGACTGCGCTACTGCCCGCAGAACTCAGTATTATACAGAGGCGCAGGGACTAAGTTGAGCCCGTGGCAGATGGGAAGGAGAAGGTGGTCCCGGGTTATCCCTGGGGACTGATCACCCGCCACTGCGGGGGATCAGGGCCACTACGTCAAAGAAGCTGACATAGAGGATGAAGCCGATCAGCACAAGTGAACCCACGAAATGCACCGTGGCCTCGCTGTGCTCGGAAATCTTCAGGCCCATGCCCTTCAGGCCCACGAAAACCAGGCGCCCGCCATCCAGCAGGGGGAAGGGCAGCAGATTCAGGATTCCGAGGTTGATGTTGATTACCATGAACATCATCAGGAATGTGTAGAGGTCACTTGAGGCGCTCTGGCCGATCAGGTTGAAGATCATGATCGGGCCGCCGACACTCTTGGATCCTTCCTTGGTGAATATGGCGCGCATGCCGTCGACGATTCCCAGCAGGCTGTACTTGGCTTCGTCCAGGCTGCGCACCAATGCCCGGTCAAAGGGCAGCCGGATCAGGTTGGAGCGGAAGTTCAATCCGCCACTAACCATAGTGGTGGCAGCGGGCAGCACGAAGTTTGCCCGTTCGCCGTCCCGTTCAACTGTCAGCTCAAGCGGGCCGAACACCTGGACCACCATGGGCTCACCTGAGATCTCACTGATGATCGTATTGCCATTGTCATCCAGCAGGTGATTGTCTTCTGAAATCTCGAAGCGCTGCCCGGCTGCATTCAGAGGATAACCTTCCTTATCCAGCGGGTGGCCGTAGTAATCCTGGGCCTCAAAACTCTTGTCGTTGAACGGTGCCATGGCCAGCAGCACATCCAGACCGTTTGTCACGGGCCTGCCATTGAGCTCGACGATCTGGTCACCGACGCGTAGACCGGCACTGTAACCGGCGCTCCTTGCAGGTACCAGGGAGATGACGTTGCTGCTCTTCATGACTTCGGAAAGGACCACACCGAGGCTCAGGCGGCCTTCATTGAACGTTTCCCGCTGGCGGGGAGTGGCAGTCAGCTCGAAGAACTCTCCCTTTCGGTTGATGCCAATGTTAACGGGATTGCCACCACTGGCCTGGACAGCCAGGATGAATTGCTGCGAATTCTCCACCAGATGCCCGTTGATGCTTTCCACAATGTCGCCGGCCTGCATGCCGGCTTCCTGCGCAGGCATTCCATCTTCGACACCGTTGATCATGACATCGTTGACATGGAAGCCGATCTGGCCCATGGCGAAAATGGTCAGGAGCGCCGCAACAATGTTCATCAACGGCCCGGCAACGAGGATGGAGGCCTTTTCCCAGCCATTGATGTCCTGCCAGTGTTTCCAGTATTTCTTGCGGCCAGCCTGCATTTCGGACAGCTTCTGTGGCTCGCTCTCTAAATCCTCCGTTTCCTTCAACACTGCTTGTTCAGCGCGATCGGCGGCGGGTATGTGTCCATCATCCACCAGGCCTTCAATTTTCACGAAGCCGCCCAGGGGAAAAGCGCAGATATGGTAGCGGGTCTCTCCGATCTGGAAGCTGAGGAGGCTTGGCCCCATCCCGATGGCAAAGGTCGGCACGGCAACCCCCGCACGCTTGGCTGCCATCATGTGTCCCCATTCATGAATGAACACAATCAGCCCGAATACCACAATCACTGCAAGTGCGTTAAACAAGAACTCCATAGAACCCCCGGGAACTCTCCCGGTAACCATCCATTACGTATTTGCTTCAGTACCGAACCGGCACTTGATTAGATTCAAGTGGAGCAGCTTGCCCCACTGCCGAGCATTACATATGCGGCAGTTCCAATTACAGTCACGATTGCGACAATTGCCCAGAGATTAAGTTGCATTCTCAGCCCCCTGCATGGTTCAGATCAGACTGGAAAAGACCGGTAATTGTTTTCTTCCAGAGATGCATTCTGGAAATTGCTCACAGCAGCTGTCTTCGGGTATTCCAACATGCTGGATTGTTTTCGCTGGTCCTTCCACTAAGTTGATGTAATTTCACTCTACCTGAAATTAAGGCCGACCGGCCTGGAATCAGCCTCAATGACCGCAGCCGCCACCAGCTGCACCGGCCATGGACTTGAATATGAAGACCATGATCCCGACTAGTCCAAGAATTCCAATTGCATTCGTGATATCCATCGCTACAAAGAGTACCCGACGAGTAGTAAAAAACTGTTAAGTTTCATCGTCTTGCCTTGAATTCCCCACCTGTTGCAGTGGACGTAGGGTTGGATGTTTCATCCGAGCCTGGCTGGCCAGTCTGGACTCTCCGGATGGATCCCAAATGGGCCTCCCTACCTTGACAGAGGGTGATTTGGTGGTAGACTAACTGTCCCCTTGCGCACGTGGCCTAGTGGATAAGGCATCTGACTACGGATCAGAAGATCGAGGGTTCGAATCCTTCCGTGCGCGCATATATTTCCCCCGACCAGCAACTCCTGCTGTCTACGGGCTTGTGGAACACCCTCCCGGGAGGCTCCATATGCCTGTTACATCCACACCACTGCCACAAGTGCTGCCTACTTCTTCTTCACCGCAGGCTTGCGGGCCGGCTTTGAGGCTGCCGTGCTCTTGGTCGGACCGGTTTTAGCCTTCGTGGACTTGGCCGCCGGTTTGGCAGCGGGCTTGCTGGTGGAAGTCCTGGTGGTTGAGGCAGACTTGCTTGCTGTCGTCTTGACCGCCGCACTCTTGCTTGATTTGGCTGACTTGGCAGGACTGGCTGTCTTCTTCGCCGGGCCAGCCTTTGGCTTGGCTGCAGATTTGCTGCCGGTACTCGCCTTCCTGGTGGCTGGCTTTGCGGCAGCCGTTCCCGTCGTCTTTCTGGCTGGCTTGGAGCTGGGCTTGGCGGCATTGGTCTTGGAGGCTGTTGTGCTCTTGCTGCTTGTCTTGCGAACTGCGCTCTTGCTGGCTGGGGTCTTGCCGGATGCCTTCGTGGCAGCGGCCTTTGCTGAGCCTGTCTTCTTGGCAGATGTGGAGGAATTCGGTGCGCTGGCCGGTGTTCGGGACTTGGCAACCTTTGCCTTTGCCGGCTTGGCGTCCGTGGCAGGCTTCTTGCTCCTGGAGGCCGTACTCTTCGCTGCGCCTGACTTGGTGGCTGCTCCTGCGCTGCTGCCAGCGGGTTTCCTGGCCGCAGCTGCAGCAGGTTTGCCCTTGGCCGGCAGTTCCTTGGCAACAGGCTTCTCAGCTTCCTTGACTGCCTTGCCGGTAAGGTTCATCAGTACCCTGATCTGCTTGAGAGGCAGGCTGCCATGGCGGATCAGTTCATTGTGGAACTGGCGGATGTTGAAGGCGTTGCCACGCACCTTCTTGTATTCATCGAGAATTTCCAGCACCTGTATCTTGCCGACTATGTAGCTCATCGGCTGCGTTGGGGACTGGCAGTAGCGGCGTACTTCCGCCTCGGCATTGGGTCGTTCCAGGCGGGCCTTATGCACGAGGAAGCGGATGCCCTTCTCGACGCTCCATTCATTGCGGTGCAGGTGTACATCAAGGATCACGCGGCAGGCACGCCACAGCTGGTCCTTGAGCTGCAGCAGGCGGCTGCGCAGGTCATCATAGAAGCCCTGTTGCCACATCATCTCCTCGCAGTACAGAGCCCAGCCCTCTACGAAGACGCTGGTACCCAGCAGGGTGCGCAGGGGACGATGACGCAGCTGGTTGGCAAGCGTCATCTGCAGGTGGTGGCCAGGATAGGCTTCATGCAGCGCCGTGACAACGATGCCATGGGTCGCATGGCCGCGCAGCTGCTCCTCCATCTCCTCAAGTGTCTTGTCCTTGTCAACGGGAGTGACCCAGAAGATGCCGCGCTGTTCGCCATCATATGGTGCAGGCGGGATGTAAGCGGCATATGGAATCACCGGACGGGCAAACTCAGGTGTGGGCACCACATCGATCTTCTCCCCTTCGGGGATATCCACAAGCCGGTTCTCGATCACGAAGCGCTTGGCGCGCTTCATCTCATCACCGTAGTACTGGACCAGCTCGCTGTTCGTGGGATGCTGCAGCTTGAGCCGGTCAATCAATTCCTCCCAGCTAAGCTCGGAACTCACGCGCCGGGCCGTGTCCTCAAGCTCCTTGATGGTGCGGCGGTACTCACGCCGCCCGAGGTCCAGGAGCTCGGTGGCATCCAGTTCCAGCTGATGCTCACGCTTGAGTATCTGGTTGAAGAGGTCCTCACCGATGGCGAAGTCCTTGCTGGCAATCGGCAGCATTTCCTCCTCGATCCACTTCAGGTAGTCATTCACCGCATCCTCGGCCACCTGGGTGGCGACTCTCATGGACTGGCGGGTGCTAGCTTCCTTGACACGCTTGGCAAACTTGGCAACGGTGTCCTTGAAGAAGTTGATTGCTCCCGTGCCTGCCATGATGGCGATTTCACAGTTGATCTTCGTGGGACGCGTAACGAGCTTCTTGCCCTGTCCCAGCAGCTTGGGAATGCTCAGCAGGCGCTCGGTCATCTTCTGCGCCGCTTCCTCCGCATCCCCGCAGTCCCGGATTGTGATGGAGTAGCAGGAGTAGACGGCATCCTCAAGGAACAGTCCCGGATCACGCTCCTCGCGGGCCCAGTTCTTCTCCTTTTGCATCTGGATGTAAAGAGCGTCCACCATCAGCTGCCGTTCGATCTTGCTGTCCTGGTCCAGATCGCGGGCGGGAATCGCCTTGAATCCGTCGTGGAATTCCTTTATTTTCTCCCGCCGCGTTTCCAGGGCCCGGGGTGCAAAATTGGTCAGCTTGCTGTCGTAGTCATGCACACCCATGTAAGTGGCAAAACCGGGGTACTGGCGCATCAGCCAGTCAAAGTATTTCTGGGAGAGCTTGTCAAAAGCCTGCTGTCCCTTGCTGGATTTTGCGGAACCGGATCCCGCGGATGGAGTGGTCAAGAATCACCTCAACAATTCTTCGTCATTAACCGAACACGCATTATACCACATTTCATAATAATTTGTCAAGACAGGATGCGGTAAGCCTGATAAGCACTGGCTTTAGCAATTGTGCTGTATGAATTGCATTCATATTTGATAACTTGGGATTAAGCAAACAGAACATGAAATATCGTCAATTGATCTGACTAACAAGTGGGATAAATCAAGGCAATGGCCCACTGATTATGTGATATCGTGACCCTGTTCAAAATCCAGGGCAGGCCATCTGGATTCATAGGGGCATGCTCAATCAGACACTCGGCAGGTAAATGCTTC
>JAHEFU010000147.1:827-7178 GCA_024645305.1 Planctomycetales bacterium | reverse complement strand
CATCCCGTCCTCGATCAGCGTGGAGAGGTGCTCCCCGGCGCGGCCGAAGAAGCCGCCGTTGATCACCACATCGGCGTTCTCGCGGCGTGCGAAGCTGGAGGGGGCCCGGCGGTGCGTCGTGCCGTCGTAGCGGTCGGCCGCCGCGCTGAAGATGTCGACTTCGGCCGCGGGGTCGATGCGCACGAGGTACAGCGTGAAGTTCTGGTTGCGGTAGGTGGAGTACTTCTCCGTCAGGCTGACACCCTGCGCCAGCTGTGTGACATGCTCAGCCCGGCTGGCTGTATGGAAGCGCAGGAACCAGGAGTTGTCAATGTAACGCACGAAGGGCCGGTTGTACTGGTTCAGGTACATCCCGAGCGAGAGGTTGCCATTGGCGGCGAACACCGAAACGCGGGTCAGCAGGTGGTGGTTGATCTTCGCGAGCTCCGTCACGCGCTGCTCGGGCAGGCGGCTGCCGCAGTTCTCGATGGTCAGCAGGTAGCGGTCCGGGTCGTAGCGGAAGCTTTCGGCGACCTGCTTGGGGCGGCTGTCGAAGGCCAGCTCAACCTCGATGTAGTAGTCCGAGCGGTTGATCTTCACATCGGTCAGGCTGGCGGCGGCAGCCGCATGGGGCAGGGCCAGCGCGCTGGCCAGCGTGAGCAGGCAGAGCAGGGCTGCCCGGGCGGGGAATTCAGACATGGCAGTTATGACGCTAATCCTCGTGAGGTGATCCATATGGTTATACGCAGTACCACTGCGACAGAAACATCATCGTAGCGTCTGCGGACAGGGTAAACACTGCAAACCCCGGGAGCTCAGGCGCTTTGCCCGCCGATATACTGGACGCATGCAAGATGAAGCATCCCAGCCTGAGCATGTCGAGCAGCCCTTTGCCGATGAATCCCCGGAGGTCCAGCAGTTGTTCGAGCAGGCCCGCAGCCTGCTGGAGCAGGGGGACAGCGCTGCGCTGATCGGACTGACGGAACGCATGCTGGAGCTGGGCACGCAGTCCAGCGACGATGTGGTGTACATGCTGCGCGGGGATGCCTTCTTCGACCAGCGGCGCGTGCTTGACGCAGTGCAGTGCTACCAGCAGTGCATCGCCTCGGGGGCCATTGAATTCGCCGTGGCCTGGTTCAAGCTGGGCTCGGCCTTCGCAGCCAACCGGCAGTATGAGGAAGCCGCGCTGGCCTTCTCACGGGCCGCCCTGCTGGAGCCGGAGCACTGGCTGCACCGCCTGCACCAGGGGATTGCCCTGCTGGAGCACGGCTCGCTGGATGAGGCGGAAGCCCTGCTGCAGTGGGTGGTGGAAACCACGAATGGGCAGAAGGGCAACTACCCGCTGGCCTGGCTGCTGTACACGCGGGCAGCGGGCGGGCACTGCAGCGAAGGTGGTACGACCGATGCCACGCGCGGGTTGCTGGCCCTGCGTGACAGTGTGGCGGCGGGTGAACTCGGGCCGGAGGACACGGCGGACTTTCCCTGGTGGCACTGCTGGATCAACCCGGCCTTTGACAGCGCCAAGGGTGACAACCTGCTGGCTCCGCCGCGGGATACACGCTGGGCCGCGCTCGTCAACTGGCCGCGCGAGGGGACGGAGTACAGGAAGCTGCGCGATGTGCTGATTGACTTTCCCGAGTGGGACTAGGAGGCCAGACTTAAGTCTGGCCAGGTTCGCGGGATGCGGTTTGCGGGAGCGGTTTGCATGGCTGTGCGCCGCCAGTCAGGCAGAGCGTCTGAGCTCCGTCAACCCTGACCTCCCAGCTCCAGCCTCGCCCGCTGAACCGTTGCCAGCAATGAGAGCAGTCCCGCCACACCGATGCCCGCACCTATAACCAGCAGGCGCGACAGGGAGGCCCAGTCCTGGGCCTCGCCGGCGAAGAATGACAACGCCACGAGGGTCAGGGAGAAGGCCAGCCGGCCACCGAGGCTCATAACGGACATGTAGGTGGCACGATGCTGCTGGTCCACGCGCGGTGCCACTGCGGCATTGAAGGCCGGCATCATGATCCCGCGCGGCACGCTGCGCAGCAGGATCACGCCGACAATGGCAACGTGCAGCCAGAGGCCCATCACGCCGATCACGATGGTCTGCATGGCACAGGCCGTGAGCAGCGCACTGCCGATGCCGATGCGGTCGCGCAGGCGGATGGAGTTGGCGGCGAACCATGAGCCCAGCAGCATGGAACTGCCCAAAAGCAGTCCGCTGGCCAGCGGGGTGAAGCGCTCGGGGTACAGGCCGTCCAGGGCCAGGAGGCGCAGCCAGGGCTGGTAGAACTCGTAGGGGATGTGGTTGAGCACCGTCATCAGTACGAAGAAGCCGGCCAGCCAGGCCAGGGCCGGGATCCTGAGCCGTCCGGCGCAGTAACGCAGGGCAGCGCCGAAGGACTCGCGGCCCTCGTGCAGCTTCGGTTCGCGCAGCGCCAGGATCACGAAGATGTTGGCAACATTGGCCAGCGCGGTCAGCAGGTAGGCCAGACGCAGGTCAAGCACCCCGACAAGACCGCCCAGCACCGCGGCCAGGCCGCCGGCCATGAAGCGGTTGCGCTCGGCGATGGCTTCCAGCGGGCCGAAGCGCTCCTCCTCGCCCAGTTCGTGCAGGCTGTCATAGTGGAGGGAGATGTCGCTGCCGCTGTTGAAGGAGTAACCCACGGCGGTGAGGAACTGGGCGATGGCGAAGGGGATGAAGGAATCGCCCAGCATGAACAGGATGGCGGCCAGGCTGAAGCCGAGGGCGGAGATGGCCAGCACCGGTTTGCGGCCGAGGCGGTCGGAGAGATACCCGGAGGGCACCTCCATGATGACGACGCTGATGTAGTACAGCGCTTCCAGCAGCAGCAGGCCTTCCAGCCCGACCTTGCCGGCGATGTAGATCGCGAACACGGGCAGCCAGCACATCGAGCTGAACAGCACGCTGTAGAGCTGGTAGAGCTTCAGGTTGCGCTGCATGCCTGGCTGACTGCCGGTGGGCATCGGCTAATTGTAGGGGAGGAACATGGAGCAGGAGCAAGTGGCAGGGGCAAAGGGGAAGGGGAAATCAGCGCGGATACATCTTCACTGTATGTCTAGTGTTCCTTCTGTTGCTACTGAGCAGCCAGAAGATTGCACCGAAGATCATTGCGTGTACCAGCAGACTTCCCAGGTAGATCATGTAGACCATTCCTTGCTCAAGTACATTGGGGTTGGCAGCATTGAAGCCGATGTTATCAGTAGCGAGCAACTGCAGCTTGAATGAAAGATAGCGATCCAGTTTGTCTGCCAGGAGATTGATCAGTATTCCGAGAGCTGCGCAGCGCAGGATGCCCAGTCTGTTGATAAAAAGTGACAGTCCAGCTATTACAAACAAGATCTGGACAAAGTTCAGTACATTGACAATGATCATCATCAGTATATTGACAAAGTCATTGAACAGGCCGATCCGGGAATATGTGTCAAACATGCCGGCAGGAATCCAGTACAGCAGGCCAATGACTACGGAGGGGATCATCAGCAATCCTACAATATGCCAGGCGGACTGGAATTCGGTCCTGTAGTGCTGCCAGAAATTATTTCTTCTGTCAGCTGAATCGAAGACGCTGCTCTGCTCGCGAATCCACAGAAACCGGTCCAAAGCCAGGTAAAAAACAAGTCCCAGCTGCAAATACATGGCGAGGACATTGAAGTCCATCAGGTATCCCCACCAGCTGCCGATCAGTTCCTCGCTGACAATTCCGGAATCCTGAAAGTATTTGTACAGGAAAGGAACGGCAAACGAGGAAATCAGACCCAGACCCTGCAGGATCCAGCCCCAGAACATCGGCCTGCGCCGGGAGGCAGCCCAGGCCTGTGCCAGATGTCCTTCGTTGCTGTCCAATTTCCCCGATTTTGTCATTGCTGCATTGTAACCCGGCGGGTATCCTCCCGGCTCAAGCCCTGGGTCCCGTACCCAATGCCCCGTATCCCCGTTTGCGCCAAGCGCTAAGATATCCTCTATGTCAGACTCTCATATGTGGAGCATTTCCACCGACTTCATGGAAAGCCTGATGGCTCCCCCTGATCCCGTGCTGGAGGCTGTCCTGCGGTCCGCCGATGAGGCCGGGCTGCCGCGGATTTACCTCTCCCCGCTGCAGGCCCGCATGCTGCAGGTACTCGCGGGAGTGATCGGCGCCCGGCGCATCCTCGAAATCGGTACCCTGGCCGGCTACAGCGGGATCCACCTGGCCCGGGCCCTGCCGGATGACGGGAAACTCATCACCCTGGAAATTGACGATAAACATGCCGACGTGGCTCAGGCCAACTTCGAGTGTGCGGGAGTCGCCGGGAAGGTGGAGCTGCGTCGTGGGCCGGCGCTGGAATCCCTGCAGGCGATGGACGGGCAGCTGCCGGAGCCGTTTGACATGGTGTTCATCGATGCCGACAAGGTGAATAATGCCAACTACCTGCGATGGGCGGCTGAGCACTGCCGCAGCGGGGCCCTGATCGTGATTGACAACGTGGTGCGCGGCGGTCAGGTGGCCACCGGCAGTGACGAGGACCCCGCCGTGGCCGGCACCCGTGCGGCCCTGCGCCTGGCCGCCGGTGACGAGCGTCTGCAGGCCACGGTGCTGCAGGTGGTGGGCCGCAAGGGCTTCGACGGGCTGTGCTTCATCCGGGTAAGGTAGGTTGGAGTTCGGAGCAAGGAGGTTGGAGGGGCGGTGTGATGCCTTCGGCATCAACTGATGTATTCATTCACGCGCAGCGTGACAACAATTCTCCAAACTCAAACCTCAAACCTCAAACCTCATTCAGGCAGCCGGCTTTCCACATTTGTCTGGGCGCTGATGGCCAGCTGGACCCGCGGATTGTGGATGAAGCTGTGCGGGAAGGGCCGGTCCACGGCACTCACTTCATTGAGTTTCGCCAGCTGCTCATCGCTGAGACGCCAGCCGCAGGCCCCGAGGTTGTCAGTCAGTTGAGCAACCTTGCGTGCGCCGATGATCGGGGCGGTCACACCCGGCTGACAGAGCAGCCAGTTTAGCGCGACCTGGGCCGGTGATTTGCCGATCTGCTGCGCCATGTCCACAACCGCCTGGGCGATTGCCATATTGCGCTCAGTGAGCTTGCCACCCCGGCTGACTGCGCCGGCGCGGGTGCCTTCGCCGTCGCCGGACTCGTTGCCAAGGTACTTGCCGGTCAGCACACCGGCTCCGAGCGGGCTCCAGGGCGTGACGGCGATGTTCAGGTGGCGCGCCATCGTGAGGATTTCCGCTTCATATGTGCGTTCGATCAGGCTGTGTTCCATCTGCATCGCAACTGCCGGCGTCCAGCCGCGCAGCTCGGCAATCGCATTAGCGCGGGAGACCACCCAGGCCGGGGTGTCACTGAAGCCGAAATAGAGGATCTTGCCGGCGCGCACAAGATCGTCAATCGTGCGCATCAGCTCCTCGACCGGCGTACGGTACTCCCAGACATGCAGCCAGTAGAGGTCGATATAGTCCAGGCCGAGGCGCCTGAGGCTTTCATCAACGCTCTGGATTATGTTCTTCCTGTGGTTGCCGCCGCTGTTGGGATCGCCCTCACGCGTGCCGAAAGTGAACTTGGTGGCGATCACGTAGCGCTCGCGGCTGCCTTTCACGAACTCCCCGAGGTATTCCTCGCTCGTGCCCTTGTTGTAATTGATGGCGGTGTCGAGGAAGTTGCCACCGGCCTCAACGTAGGTCTCGAACAGCCTGCGGCTGTTCTCCTTGTCCGTGCCGAAGCCCCATTCGGTGCCGAAGGTCATGGTGCCCAGGCACAACGGAGAAACGGCCAGTCCGCTGTGGCCCAGCAGGCGGTAGTTGTCAAGCGCGGGAATGTTCGCATTGCTCATTGAAGTATTGTAAATGAGGGATGGGATCGGGGGATGAGAAGAAGTCAGGAGGGAGTAAGCAGGAGCAGAAAGCAATGAGCAGCAAACAGTGTCGCCCTTGTCGGAGCAGGGCCTACTGGATGATTGAATGATCCGCAGCGTTCCGCATGACACTGTTGAAGGTTGAGAATGCGAGAAGCATTGAAACAATAATACTGACGGCGTAGACCACAGCCACAATGAGGACAATTGTCAACATCATTCTCAGGCTTGCGCTGATGGAGCGCAGATGTGTTTCCATTCGATCCAGTCGCTGGTTGATCTGCTGATCTTGCTCAGGATTTACATGGGTCCTGTCTTGCTGAGAGCATTGTTCACAGCCCGGGCCTTCGCCTATTACATCACCGCAATGCGGGCACTTCAGACTATCCATAAACTGATGATAGCAGGATCAGAAAGCAGAAAGCAGACCACTATGTTCGTACACCGGGTCTGCTCCCTGCCTTCAGGTCCATTGTACGGATTGCTCCGGACCTCCCTATGTCGTGCTGATCACATGGATTCCA
>JAHEFU010000147.1:0-817 GCA_024645305.1 Planctomycetales bacterium | reverse complement strand
GCTGGTCATGGAGAAGTCGATAGGCGGAGCGGGGACCTCCTCGAATTCACCGTAGTTGTCCCATTCAATGCGGTACCAGTCACCGAAGAACTGGTCGGAGACACAGACAGCCGTGTTGCACCAGGCCTGGGCCGCGCTGACGGTTGTCAGAGTCTTCAGCGCACTGTCCACATTGAAGAAGGAATCGAACTTCTCAATGTTTGACACATTGAGGTCGCCACCCACGGAGTTTGTCTGCACCCGGCTGACCCCGACACCGAAGAACTGGAATGCTCCCCAGTAAGCCTCGGCAGGGAATGCCGGATCCTCAATGTAGAAGGAAGCATCCAGGCGGCGGCCGGCTGTCCAGGACTCGTCCGCTCCGGTCCCGAAGCCCTTGATCACCTCGCTGTAGTTACCGGTGCCGGAATCCAGGAAACCCAGGCTGCTTTCGTGCTGTGGTCCACTGCCGGTCAGCACGAACGAGGTGAAGCCGCCCAGTGTCGCCAGGGCGGTGCCTTCGAACACATTCGGCTGGTCAAGTTCGATGGAATCCGGCAGCAGCGCCAGACCGTCGTCATCATGCATGCGGCGCAGGCGGGCCGGAGCGACACTGTGGTCATGTGCCCACCACTGACCTCCGAGGGCATTGTCCTGTGCCGTGAACCAGGGTCGTGAGTCATTCCAGGTGTCGCTTGAGCTCTCAAAGAGCCAGGCGGCACCGTTCCAGCTGTACAGCTTGTGATCCGCAGCCCAGCTGTTGGAGAGGAATACATCACCATCCTGGTCCACCATCAGATTGACATCCCAGGCCTCGCCTTCGTCCACGGATGCAGTC
>JAHEFU010000146.1 GCA_024645305.1 Planctomycetales bacterium | reverse complement strand
GACCTTCAAGCAGTTCCTGCGCCAGATCAGCCCCTCCGACTTCCGCGACAACTAGGGGAGCGCGAAGCTCCATTTCGCAGGTTACAGGTTACGGGTTTTTGGTTGCAGCTTGCAGGGTCCCACATTTCCAATACATGCAGCTCGTGGTGGGCGGCATCCTGATGCCTTGGGAAATACAGCGGTGGGACTCCGCTGCGACTGCCACTGACTACTGATTGCCAGACTTACACCGCTCCACCGTCAGCTTGCAATGATGACAACACGGCTGCCCCGGACTTCCACCGGCCACTGCTTCAGGGGCTGCTTGGCCGGCCAGCCCTTGCCATTCTCGCGCTCCCGCAGCGTGCCGTCCATGTTGTACTCGGACTTGTGCAGCGGGCACTTGAAGTAGCCTTCATCCTGCAGGAAGTCGATCTTGCTTTTCTTGTGCGTGCACTTGTTCTCCAGGGCCAGCCACTGCTCCGCTCCGTCCTGCTCCATATGCACGAGGAAACCGGCCTGGCCGCCCACGCTGATCGGCAGCACGGCATTGAGCGGGACATCCGCGGTACTGAATTCCAGCTGCTCCGCGTCACCTTCCGCCAGCTTGTGGGGCTTGCCCCAGTCGCTGCCCCCGGGGCAGGCCGTGGTCAGTGCGCCCAGGCAGGCGGTGCAGCCGGCCCCCAGCAGGCGGCCCAGCATGTCACGGCGGGAGATCCCCTCCGGCTTGTCTCCTGAATTCTGCATCCCTTTATATTAGCGAGCAGCACTCCGGCTTCCGCCGGACCGGCCAACTGATTTGGGTCTATAATCGCAGCGATGCTTCGTGTCGTTTCAGTTTCCCTCGGGTCCAGCTCCCGGGACAAGAAGTCCCGCGCCACTTTTCTCGGCGAGGAAGTGGAGCTGGTGCGCAAGGGCGTGGACGGCGATTTCCCCGCCGCCATGCAGCTGATCGCGGAGCTGGACGGCGAGGTGGACGCCATCGGGCTGGGTGGGATTGACCTCTGGCTCTGTGCCCGCAAGCGCAAGTGGATGATCCGCGATGCCAAGCGCCTGGCCGACCAGGCCAAAACCACGCCAGTGGCCGATGGCAGCGGGCTGAAGCTCACCCTGGAACGGCAGATGGTGGACTGGCTGGCGGAGAACTTCAGTGATGCTCCCCTGAAGGGCAGCAAGGCGCTGGTGGTCAGCGCGGTGGATCGCTGGGGGATGGCCGAGGGCATCAGCGAATACTGCGGTGAGGCCATCTACGGCGACCTGATCTTCGCGCTGGACATCCCCATCCCGCTCAGGAAGCTGCAGCATGTCTACAACTTCGCCTGCATCGTGGCGCCCATCATCACGCGCCTGCCCTTCCAGCTGATCTACCCGACGGGGGACAAGCAGAAGGTACACAAGCCCAAGCACAGCGAGCTGTTCAACTGGGCCCAGTGGATCTGCGGCGACTTCCACTACATCCGC
This sequence comes from Planctomycetales bacterium, assembly GCA_024645305.1. Lineage (GTDB taxonomy): Bacteria > 4484-113 > 4484-113 > 4484-113 > JAFGCY01 > JAHEFU01. The sequence continues at coordinate 5,771 of JAHEFU010000146.1, read as the reverse complement.
CGCAACCTGCCGCCGCGGCTGGACGGCAAGGTGATCCTCACGAACACCACCACGGCGGAGGACGAGGCCCTGCTCCGGGAGCGCGGACTGGGCTGGCTGATCACCACCACGCCGGTGATCGAGGGCCGCAGCTTCGGGATGAATGTGCTGGAAAGCTGCCTGATGGCCCTGATCAGCAAGCAGGGAGACATCATCTCCCCGGAGAATTACGAGGTCTACTTAAGCAAGCTGGACCTCAAGCCCAGCATCCGCCAGCTGAACTAGCAGACTGCTACCTCAATTGCACCTCATCGCTCTGGGATAGCACAGACCCTGTTGCCAAGTTTTATCAGTTCAGCGTCAGGGTGCAGTAGCCTTCCTCGTAGTAGCCGGGGTACAGCATCAGCGCGACACCGATATCCTGCTTCAGGGCCCCGCCGGAGTCGTAGAGCCGCACCAGCACGCTGACGGGCAGGAAGCCCGGGCTGTCGTAGAACACGATGTCCAGTTCATACGGACCGGACTGCGCCGTGGGCTTGGCCTTCAGCCATTCATAGGGGCCGATGTCATAGCTGTCGCCGCTGGCCGTCAGGTTGCTGCTGCTGAGCCCGCCGCCCTCCCAGGCCGCGCTGTAGGCCCCGTTGGGCTCGTAGATGTAGAGGTCCATGTCGTCACTGGGACCGGACCAGCTGATTTCCACGCGGTCACCGGGGTCCCAGTCCAGCTGGATCCCGCCGCCGCCACCACCCTCGATACCGAGGGCGTTGAGCATTTCCAGCCAGCCGGTCGTGTCGTTGAAGGGCAGCTGGGCATATTCATTCTGCAGGGAGGTGCTGAAGTAGCCGGCGCTCGGCAGGTAGATCCCCAGCCCGCGTGAGCTGGGCGACTTGGACTCGCGGAAGTAGCTGATGCAGGAATTCACATTGCCGCGGACCTGCCCGATCGCCGCATCCACCGCGCCGTTCGTGCTCTGGGCCTCGTAGTTGTCAAGGAAGGCCAGCAGGTCGCGCACGCCATCCCCGGCCTCCGGCTCGAAACTGGCGTTCATCGCATTCTTGAAACCGGCGGACTCCGCTTCCGCATTGGCGGTCACGGTCGTTGCCAGGCTGGCGAGGTTCGTGGCCAGTGCACTGAGTTTCGCCGTCTCGAACACCGCGTGGTTCACATCCCAGAAGTCCGCACCGTAACCGTCGATCACCGCGTCCACGAAGAAGCTGCCCACGTCCGCGGCGCTGGCCGGGAAGTTCTGCTGCCAGTGCTGCATGAACAGGTCGTAGGGATAGCCCGGGCCGGGCACCAGCAGCTCGCTGGCAACCAGCCAGTCCGCCAGGTTGCGGTACTCGTAGAGGCTCTCCACATGGCCCATGTTGCAGGCGTCGAAGGCAATGATGTCAAAGTGCAGGCCGCCCAGGGCCGTCACGATCGCCTGGTTGCTCGTCAGGTCCAGCGGACCGTCGCTGTCATCCGCCAGCACGCCGCTGGCATCGCGCGACCAGGCCGGACGCTGGTTGCGCAGTTCCTCACGGCTGCGCAGCTTGAGCGGACGACTTAGCGGGTTGACGCTGCGGGTCACTTCGGGCAGGGGACCGATGCTGCTGACCGGCCGCTCACCGCTGCCACCCAGCCGCCAGCCGTTGCCGTGGTCCCAGAGCACGAGGCAGGAATGCTCCGCCGGGAAGTTCGTGTTGCACCAGTTGACGAAGTTGCGCACGTTGTCAGGGTCCGCGCTGTTGTAGCCGCTGCGCGGAAAGCTCTGGTTGGCGGGGTCACCGCCTGTGTTGATCGAATTGGGCGTGCCGTCCTGCACCAGCTTGATGAAATGCACCTTGTCGGTCCCGGCCACCGGATTCCACAGCCAGTCCGGATCGATGTCGTAGCCCACGAGGATGTTGACATTCTCGTCGCTGCCGAACTGCTCCAGTTCCTCGATGTCCTCCACGCCGTAGTCCGCCAGGTTGTTGTCAGCGGCGATCCACAGCATCAGGTTCCACTTGCCCTCGAGTGCCGCACCGACCGAGACCGGCTTGCTCTGCGTGGTGCTGCCGCCGAAGTCGTCGGTGACGCGCACCGTGGCATTGTACTCACCCTGCTCGGTGTAGGTATGCGCGCGGGAGGGCTCCAGCGGACCGCTGGTGGCATCGTAGCTCCCGTCCCCGTCGAAGTCCCATTCGTAGCTGACGATCTCACCATCCGGATCCAGGCTGCTGCCGGCGTCGAGGACGGTGCTGAGCGGGACGTTGCCCTCGGCGGGCGAGACATTGAGCACCGCCAGCGGGGGCTGGTTGGCCTTGACGGTCAGCACGAAGGGGAAGACGGTCTCGCCATACTGGTTGGAGACCACGAGGGTCATGTTGTAGTTGCCAAAAGCGCCCAGCGTGACTTCAGGGGACTGCTGCGTACTGCTGGAGGGCGTGCTGCCCGGCCCCAGCGCCCACAGCCAGCTGTCTACCGTGCCCGTCACATTGGCGACCAGGGTGATGGTGCTGCCCTCGGTGGCACTGCCGGGCGCGATGGAATTCACCCTGGGCTTGGGAGCGAGGTACTGCACAGGCTCACTGGGTACGCCCTGGCCGTCACCGTTGAAGGGGGCCACGCAGTACCACAGTCCGTGGACCGGGCTCGGGAGGTTGTGGCTGAATTTCTGGAATGCTTCGCCCTCCGGCACGTTGCCAGCGGCGAAGGGAACCTCCTGCACGACCGTCCAGCTGGATGCCGTGGCGCTGTCCGCGCTGAGCACCCGGTAGCCGCTGATCACCATCAGGAAGTTCTGCCCGATCGGTGTCACGTCGGCCACATTGACCTCATTGTTGCCGTCGCCATCGGAGACTATGGCCTTCGGCCAGTCGCTGCTGCCGGAATTCGTACCCAGCCAGCGGCCGACAGGCGTCAGGTCCGCCACGTTGACTTCGCTGTTCTGGTCATAGTCTCCGCGGTTGAAGTAACTCCATTCCAGCTGGGCCGTGCCATCGCCCTGGGCTGCCAGGGAGAAGTCCCGCACCTTCCCGTGGGCGGCACCCGGCGCGGCGGAAATGAGTTTGCCATCCGCATACTGTTCCAGCAGGCGGCGCAATTCAGTCTTCAGCGCTGCGAACTCCCCGGCATCAACTCCTTCCGGAGTGGCCAGCGCATCCAGCCGGCTGAGTTCCGCGCTGATGTCGCGTACCGTGCCAGGCTGGAGTGCAGCATCCAGTGCCGGTGCCAGTTCGCTCCGGTCGCCTGATCCGCAGGCGCAGAGTGCCAGAGTCATCGTGATAAAGATTCCGCCCAACCAACCAGCTCTTCCCATTTTGTCCCTCGAAAGAAGTATTAATGAGCAGTAATCCCTTAGCTGCCTGAATCCAGTCTAGCACTGTGCTCAGCCGAGAACAAGATATCAGTTTCCAGGGAAATCACCTTGCAATCCCGGCAAATATGTGTAACATATTGGTTACATAACACTATCGGGAGCAGACATGGAAATGAAACAGGAAGCAATGTCGGTGGAACTGGAGCGCCTGATCATGGCAGCGCCGGAGCGCGTGTGGTCCATTATCTCCAGCGAGGCCGGGATGAAAAGCTGGCTGGGGCCGCAGAATTTCGAGGCCCGCGAGGGCGGCCGGGTGCTGTTCGATGTGACACACGATGGCACGCGCTGGCTGATGTTCGGCAACATCACGGCCCTCGTGGAGAATGCGCATATCAGCTTCACCTGGCAGGAGTTCGACACCAGCACGCTCGTGGCCTGGCCTCATCCGACGACGGTCACGGTCCGGCTCAGTGCCGCTGACGGGGGCTGCCGGGTGCAGCTCTCACACAGCGGTTTCGAGCAGCTGCCGAATGCCGCCGAGGAACTGCAGGGCTACGTGACGGGCTGGACCAGCCGCGACGTGCTGGCCGGGCTGGCGCAGCTAGTGGAACAGGCCTGATGGTCGGCAGCCGGCGGGATTTCCTCAGGCTGGCGGGTCTGTCAGTCCTGGCGCTGCCCCTGCGGGGGCTGCGTGGGGCGGCCGCCGCAGGGAGCAATGTGAATGGAGAAAGTGAGATGGCAACACAGCGATTTGAATCACAGGGCAGTGCGGACCTCGGCGGCAGCTTCGCCGTTGATCCCGAGTGGGAGGCCGCCAACCAGGAGCTGATCCGCTCCTTCGTGCTGCCCTGCCACTTCGGACTGGACCAGGCACGCGATGTGCTGAAGCAGGACAGCCGACTGGTCAATGCGCGGCTGTATGACTTCGACGAGGCCGGGATCGAGGCCGCGAGCCACATGGGCCGTCCGGACATCGCACAGTTCCTGCTGGGCAGCGGTGCACCCTACACGGTGCACTGCAGTGTGATGCTGGGGCATACCGAAGCAGCGCGCAGCTTCTTCGACACTGATGCCTCCCAGGCCGCCCGGGCGGGGGCCCACGGCATTCCGATGATGTTCCATGCGGCGATTTCCGGCAGCATCCCGATGGTGGAACTGCTGGAGCAGTACGGCGGTGGACAGGACTATGACCAGGCCCTGTGCGGCGCGGCCGGCTGGCAGCACCCGCAGATGATCGAGTGGATGCTGGGTCGGGGCGCGGACCCGAATTTCATCAGCCAGAAGAAGACACCGCTGGACTGGTCCATGCAGCGCGGCGAGAATCCGGAGATCATTGCCATCCTGCGGCGGCAGGGGGGCAGGAGCGCTGCGGAGCTGGAGGAGGGAGTGACGCAATGAGCAGTGGCCAGCCATATCCGGGAAACATTGACAACTCACGCGAGCAGTTCACGGTGAGCGTGGAGCGCAGCATCCGGGCGGAGCCTGCACGGATCTGGGAGGTCATCGCCACGGCTGAGGGCATGCAGCGCTGGATGTACATGCTGCTGTTCCAGCCGCGGGCGGGCGGACGCCTGCTGATTGACACGAGCGGCGCCAGCGAGACCCAGCGGCTGATCGTCTACGGGCGTGTGCTTGAGATCGAGCCGCCGAGGATTGTCAGGCTGAGCTGGCGCGTGCTGCATGAGGACGGCCAGCTCTGGCCGGCACAGACGGAAGTTGCCATCACGCTTGAGCCACAGGGCAATGCCACACTCGTGCGCCTGGTGCACAGTGGCTTCGAGAAACTGGCTGACTTCCGCGGTCCGGCCTACTCCGTCTACCACCACTGCTGGGTGCAGACACCCTACCTTAAGCGCCTGGAAGGCAATGATGGAGCACAGGCATGAACGTGCAGCTTGACAACACTTACCGGGCACTGGCGGACGGCACGCGCCGCGAGATCATGGACTGCCTGCTGGAGCACGGCCCGATGCGGGCCACGGATATCGCCCGGCGCTTCCCGCAGATCAGCCGACCCGCCGTCAGCCGCCATGTGCGGGTGCTGCGCGAAGCCGGCCTGCTGGAGGAGCACAGCCGTGGGCGCGAGCGCTGGCAACACGTCCGGCCCCTGCCGCTGGCCGAGGTGCAGCAGTGGGTCCGGCGCTACGAGAAATTCTGGAGCGACAAACTGGACGAGCTGGCGCGCCTGGTGGAGGACTGAATGATCTGCCGCCTCGCCCGGCAGCCCGGCGCTGGGGCGCGAGTGAATCACGCCCGGTCACGCTGAAGAAAGCTTGCTTAGCGCCGCCTCGCTCAACGCTTGGCACCAGTGCAGGAATGTGCAGATGTTTATCATTGCCGCTTCACTCTGCCCGGCTTGTCCAGAGTGGGAAGAACCCCCGGCTGCAATTCTGATATGATTTCCCTGACCAGGAGTCCGGCGAACACGGCACGGACCAGGAATTGAACCGGTGATTACCGAGGAGAATCGGCCATGCGCTACATGATTACTCGCCTGCTTTCTGCC
>JAHEFU010000145.1 GCA_024645305.1 Planctomycetales bacterium | reverse complement strand
CGCCTGAAGTCCTGGCCCTGCAGGGAGGCATTGAAGTCATATGCACCCGGAGTGACGCTGAGTCCCGGCCGGATGAGCAGCAGAGGTGTGCTGTAGGCTGCCGGTACGAACAGTCCGCGCTCCTCGATGATCCTGCTGACCTGCTGGTAGTACAGCCGGCTCAGCGCGGAATCCGGTTCGCGCTGCGCGTCCTCGATGGCCTTGTTGATTTCGGGAATACTGATCCGGCTGAAGTTGGCACCTTCGCCAGTCAGACTTGAATGGAGCTGCGGGTAGATACATGCATCCATCGAGGGCCAGGCAGGGTAGTTCCAGAATACGATCACTTCGTGGCTGTTCAGATCGATCCGCCGCAGCAGGTCTGAGTTACTCAGCGGGAAGGGCTGCAACCTGATGGAGATGTCGCTCCAGAACTGCAGCAGATCGCGGTCGAGTGCTTCCAGGTTGTCATGAGCCAGGAAGGCCACATCCATGTTCAGGGGCAGATGTGAGCCCTGCTCGTGGTCCGACTCTTTCTGCTTGGCGCGCGCCTCCTCCAGCATGGCAGTGCGGGGATAGGTCGGCTTGTTGAGCAGCTCCATTGGAATCCCGTCGCGGAAGTGCTGCGGCAGGAAATGGCCCCAGCCGTGGATCACCCCGTTGTTCTCCTCCTCCAGGCTCTCGCGGTCTATGCTCAGGCCGAGGGACTGCCGCAAGCCAACCTTGTCCTGCATCATCTGGTCGCCCCAGGGATCCTGGCCGTGGTCGAACAGAACCAGAAGGGAGGCCGCGGTGTCATGCTGCTGGAGGCTGTCCGCCAGCGCAGTGTCATTCGCCAGGACATTTGCCATCGAAGCCGGGACACTGGCAGCATCCAGCCTGCCCAAACGGTACAGATCAACCTGCCTGCTGCGGTCGGGTTCCAGCACAAATCGCAGCTCACTTGCTGCGGGCTGTCCCATCAGTGAAGCCGGGTTGGGCTCGAGGATCAGTTCCGTGATGCCGTCCTCAGTCTCGAACCTGTCAACCCGCCAGGCGCCGAAGCCTTCCGAAGAAACAATTTCCAGCGCGCCATCGAGGTCCGTAACAACAGTGGTATCCACGAGTCCCAGCCCCGGCTGGCTCAGCCACAGGTCAAACCCGCTGTATGGTCGGGTCAGCGCAAAACTGATGCTGTTGTCATCCAGGCTGATCCCGCTGATGTCCAGCGCACCGCTGCTGACATTGCGTGCGCCACTCACCAGGTCAAGGATTTCGGCGCGCAGAGGTGTGCGGGCTCCGTTGACCTGGGCAATGAACTTGCTGCGCAGCAGCTTGCCAAGGAACTGTGGATCTTCCTCATGTCCCGGGACGGTTGGCAGCGTGAACTTCCAGGACTGCCCGTCCGCATTCATTTCAGCCTGCCTGGCCAGACCGGGAACAGCGGCTTCACTGGTACTGTCAGCCAGCATCAGCGGTGCGCCGATGGCCCGGGCCAGGGCCCACATTCTCTGGTCTGTGAAATCTATTGCCAGGAACACAGGGTCATCCGCTGCTATTTCCAGCGGCAGGCGTACGGTGCCTCCGGGCTGCTTGTTCCCGTTCTGGTTCCCGCCATTGCCCTGCTGGCCATTGCCACCGGTTTTCGGCGGACAGCCGCACAGCAGCAGAAGAATGCCCAGCGCGGCAACTGTCATACAGAATTTCATATTGTCAGGTCTCCATTGCATCCAACAGTTCAAGGATCCGGCGGCCATATTCCTCCACTGAATAGCTGGCCAGGTCCAGATCTGCAGCCTCCCGCCTCAGCAGCGGCAGGGCGTTTAGGGTGGATAAGAGTTTAACCCGGCACTCCGCCGGATCAAGTCCGGTCTGTGCAATTCCTCCCGAGGCTATCTCTGCCATGGCTGATCCGCGTGTGATCAGCGCCGGGGTTCCATGTGCAAGGGCCTCCAGCACAGGGTAGCCAAACCCTTCTTCCATACTCAGATTGACGAGCAAATCGGCGGATCGATACAATCTGCTCAGGTCAAAGTCATTCACCCTGCCGATGTCGTAGATGGCTGGTGCATCCCCAGTGGGGATTCCCTGCTTGGCACCAAGACCCACGACTGCCAGTTTTGGCTCACTGTTCGCCGTGTGGAACTCACCACCTCCGCCGGTCAGCACCAGGGAGCCACTGTAGTCACCACTGAGTACCAGTTCGCGGTAAACCCGCACAAGTAGTTCAATGTTCTTACGTGGCCCGCGAATACCTACAGCAAGGATGTATGGCCGCTGGGAAGCAAACATATGCAATGAGCCCTGGATCTGCAGCTGCAGGTCATGGCTTTCCCGCCGGCCGGCATAGGTCCACAGCATCGGCGAAAGGGGCGGCAGGACCGCTGCCGTTCGCCCCTCGACAGCCGGGAACATCTCCAGCAGGGCCCGTCTTGTGGCTTCCGATATACACAGCAGACCGGCTCCGCTACTGACAGCGAAGCGGATCGCGTTGCTATAAAGAAGCCTGGCGGGCAGGCTGACGGTTTCAGGCCGTGTCAGGGGCAGCATGTCCGGCAGAATGGCCAGGCGCCGCGGGATGGATAGCGAGCGCGGCAGGGTGAAATCACAACCAAGATATGCATCCAGATCCAGCTTCTCAACCATTTGCGGGATCCATTGCTGCTCCAGGAAGTAGCGTTGCAGGAAGGGAATCCTGGGAAAGTCCCCCACGTGGAACTGCAGCCTGTCGAGGCTGCTTCGCAGCCGGGGAGTAGCTTCCTCCCTGATCTGCTCAATCTCAAGACGATCCCGCAGGAATACATGCAGCTCTTCGTCCGTAGCTGCTGCAGCCAGGCCGATCACCGCATTACGGCACAATCGTCCAAGGCCCGATCGGTTTCCCGCCGCCAGTGCTCCGATTCCCAGTTTCACACAATGATTATAGCGAGCCTGAAGATTGCACTGGACAGGCAGCATGCTAGTCTGATCATTCATGAGAACTGCTTTCCTTCTGTTACTGCTGCTTGGTCTGTGTGCCTGCGCTGACCAGGATCAGCCTGAGCAGGCGCCACTCAAGCGCAGTTATGCCTATCCGGAAACGGATTCCGCCTGGCTGGATACAGCAGGACAGCTGTACACGGAACGCCGGGCTGTCAGCCCGGAAGGAGTGGACATCCGGGCGGCCTGCTACCAGCTGGCGGAGCAGAGCATGCAGTTCGTCATCCAGCTGCGCAATTACGACGCACGCATCAAGGATGCCCCGGATCACCAGTGGATAGTTCAGGCAGAAGTGTTCACGGGCGAGACCCGCGAGCTCGAACTGCCGGATAGCGGAATTCCACTGAGACTGCTGCCCCTGCCGGACCATTCAAGGGTGCTGATGCAAACGGCGACAGTCGATCCGGATGGCCGCGTTTCGGATCAGTCCACACAGCTGATGCTGCTAACTGGCAGTGGCGAAATCAGTAAGGTATCCGGCGGAACCTCAGTCTTCCCGGCAAAGCTGCTGGATGACGATCGGCTGTCAGGATGGCGGGTAAGTGGACTGCAGCTGGACCGGGGAATGCTGCACAGCATACGGGACTGGAAAGCCGGGGAACAGTATCTGAGCCTGGAGGGCGCGGCTGCGGACAATCCGCAGGCCACTCTGTCAATCAGCGCTGACCCGGTCAGTCCGGCACGCAGTGTTGTCAGCTATCTGCTTGACCTGCCGGGAACGGAACTTCCCACGGATGTCCAATGGGAATTTCCGTACCACATGTCGTATTCATCTGAGTCGTGGCTGCCACCGCTGTTTGAGCTTGACAGTGGCCTGCTGGCAACCGTGTTGTTCCAGCCGGATGCGCGGGGCAGCTCTTCGCGTGCCAACTACAACGGCCTGTTCAGGCTGGCAACGCTGGACCCGCAGGACGGTACAGTGCACATCCTGCATGAGGACATTCCCTCCAAGCTGACCATCCTCGAACAGGACGATGTGCTGTATTACTGCTGTCCGACAAACACAGACTCAGGTACGCGCTGGGAGATCTGGGCCACTGACTCCATAGGGCTGCACAAGCGCCGCCTGTACCTGTCCGATGACTCGGTGTACCTGAACCTGGCAGATGTCAGTGGCAGCCGTCTGCTGCTGTTCAGGCAGTTCTTTGCTCGTGAGGAAACACAGCCGGCATTGTTCAGTGAGCTGCTGGAAGTCTCAACTGAGGGACTGGGCCGGGGCCTTGCCCGGCTGGAACGGCGGTTGGGCGGGCAGGCGGACGGATCCGACAGCAGTATTCCGCCGATCAGCTTCTAGCCGACGCCCATGTCATGGGCCTCAGGGTAAAAGGCCGTATTCTGTTCCCCAGCTACCATCACCACCTTGTTGACCCTGGTGCCCGCGGCTACTTCCACACCGGGACCGATGATGCTGTCAGTCACATGGCAGCGCTCACCGAGTACCGAGCCGGGCAGCAGGATCGTGTTCTGCAGGCGGCTGCCGGCGCCGATCCGGCTACCCTGCATCAGGATCACCCGGTGGTACAGATCCGTGCCCTTGCCGAGTTCCACGCTTGCATGCATGTAGACCAGGTCCTTGAACAGGGCATAGTCCTCCCGGCCGGCCCACAGCCTGTCCTCTCCGTAGGTGTAGCGGCTGGCCAGCATGGCGAAGTTCGCCCGGAAGTAGCTCTCGAAGGTGCCGATGTCCTCCCACATCCGCTCATGCGCGAAGTGTGTCAGCGCACCATGCCGCTCAATCAGGTGCGGAAAGGTCTCGCGCTCGATGCTGACCTTGCGCTCAGTGGGGATGGCATTGACGACCTCCGGTTCAAGCACATACAGGCCGGCATTGATGAACTGTTTGTCAGCGGGGGCTGCTCCTGCGGGCTTCTCCGTGAAACCCGTGATGCTGTCACCTGACAGCTGCAGCAGGCCGTAGCGCGATGGATCGGCGACTGCGTAGCCGACGATCGTGGCCGGCCTGCCACCCGCTTCATGGGCCCTGACCAGCTCGGCAATGTCAACGTCACAGATGATGTCCGCATTCAGCACGACCAACCTGTCATTGTCAACAAGCTCCGCAGCATGCCCGATGGCCCCGGCGGTACCCAGTGGCTGGGGTTCCGTGCTGATGGCGAATTCAAGGCCGCCGCTGTACCCGCTGACATATTCCGCCAGCTGCTCCACGAGGTGTCCCGCTGCCAGGATTATCTGTGTCACTCCGGCCCGGGTCAGCTGGCTGACCTGGTAATGCAGGACCTCGCGGTCACAGACCGGCATCAGAGACTTGGCAATGTGTTTGTTCAGTGGACTCAGACGGGTCGCCTGGCCGCCGATCAGCAGCAGAGCTTTCATAACAGGGAGTTCCTCCGGTCGATCAGCATGCAGTCACCATAGCTGAAGAATCGGTACTGCTGCTCCACGGCGTGGATATAGGCAGCCCGCATCAGCTCCTCACCGCCGAAGCTGTAGACCAGTGCCAGCAGGCTGGATCTCGGCAGGTGGAAATTCGTGAGCAGGAGTTCCGCGGCTGCAGTGGGCTGGCCGGGATAGATGAAGGCCCGGGTGCTGGCATGCAGGGATTCCCCGGCATGGCCTGCTGGATTCTCCTGCAGCAGTGTATGCAGCACGCGCAGGCTGGTGGTGCCCACGGCCATGACCGGCCGGGCGGCTTCACGTGCACTGGCCAGGCTGTCCAGCAGCCCTGCCGAAACGCTGTAGTCCTCGCTGTGCATCTCGTGGTCAGCCAGGTCCGAAACGCGCAGTGGCGCAAAGGTTCCCATTCCGACATGCAGGGTCAGGTATTCCAGGTCATGTCCGGCATGCCGCAGCTGGTCCAGCATGTCGTTGTCAAAATGCAGTCCGGCGGTCGGGGCAGCGACAGATCCGGCCCGGGCGGCATAGACTGTCTGGTAGCGTTCGCGGTCCTGGGGGGAATGTTGAAGGTCCTCACCCGCACTACGGTGAATATAGGGGGGCAGGGGCATCACACCTTGCTGCTCCAGGAAGGCATGCATGCCCCCTGTGCTGGCGACAGCACCGGTGGCATCTCGGATGAGTACCAGGCTTCCATCCAGCTGCTTCGGTTCCAGCAGCTGGCAGGTCCAGCCATCCGGCAGGTTGATGACTTCTCCCGCAGCCAGTCTGGCGCGACTCTTCATCAGGACCCGGAAGCGACCCGCAGCCTCTGAGCTGTGGTACATGACCTCTACCCGGCCTCCGCTCAGGCGGTTCCCGAACAGGCGCGCCGGTATCACCCGGCTGTCATTCATGATGATGAGGCAGGATTGTGGCAGCAGCTCCGGCAGGTCACTGAAGCTGCGGTCGCTGATCCGGCCACTGGCAACATCGATGTGCAGCAGGCGCGAGTCCCTGCGGCGCTCGGTGGGATGCTGGGCGATCAGCTCGGGAGGCAGGGCAAAGTCCAGCCGCTCGGCAGGATATGAGGGCCGGCTGCTCATCAGACCATCGGCGGAGCACCGGCCTCCGGTGGAGTCAGGGTCGATACATTGGGCATGTACTTATGCAGTACCTCGGGCAGGGCCACGTTGCCATCAGATGTCTGGTATGTTTCCAGCAGCGCAATCATCAGGCGGGGCAGGGCCAGCCCGCTGGCATTGAGCATGTGCGGGAACTGCGGCTTGCCCCCCGCCTCTGGGCGGTAGCGGATATTTGCGCGGCGGGATTGCCAGTCGGTTGTCAGGCTGGCTGAGCTGACCTCGCGCCAGGCCTGCTCTCCAGGGCACCAGACCTCCAGATCGTATGTCTTGGCGCTGCCGAAGGCCATGTCCCCTGAAGGCAGTACGATCCGGCGGTAGGCCAGTCCGAGGACCTCAAGGATGTGTTCGGCGTCAGTCGTGATCTCCTCCAGCTGCTGCAGGCCATCCTGCGGGTCGCAGATCCGCACCAGTTCCACCTTCTCGAACTGGTGCAGCCGGGTCAGGCCCTTGGCGTCCTTGCCATAGCTGCCGGCTTCCACCCGCCAGCAGGGGCTGAAGGCCATCAGCTTGATCGGCAGGCTGGGCTGTTCGAGGATCTGCTCACGGTAATAGTTGACAACGGGCACCTCAGCAGTCGGTATCAGGTAGAAGTGCGGACCGCTGTCGGATTCTTCCTCCGCCAGTTTCTTGTCAATGTACACGTGGTACATCTCACTGCCGAACTTGGGCAGCTGACCCGTCCCGAGCGGGCTGCGGGGGTGCACGATGTAAGGCACCCTGAGTTCGGTGTAACCGTGGCGCTGTATATGGATGTCGCACATCAGGCTGATCAGGGCCCGCTGCAGCACGGCCCCATTGCCATGCAGCACGGGGAAGCCGGAACCTGAAATCCGGGCACCGG
>JAHEFU010000144.1 GCA_024645305.1 Planctomycetales bacterium | reverse complement strand
GACTTGTCCCCGCTCCTCATCAGTCCATTTTCGTCCTGCTGCCATTTTGTGACCACGTGAATATTTATTCATAGAGATTCTATCCCACGAATCCCAGGCTAAGCTCGTAAGCAGGAAGATCAGTCGATGCTTGTGAGCAAGCATCGACTGCTTGGAGACTGGCTATGCAGCAGTGCTATGAGTTGAAGCTAGCCGCCGCAGATGTGCTTCAGATTTTGGATGCTTTGGACACACGGGCGGAGTGTTACGAGAAGACAGCGCGCTATCTTGACAAAGGGGCGATGGATGAAGCATTCATCATTGAAGAAGTAACTGATGCCGAGGAGGCGCGGGGGATTGCGCAGCATTTTCGCGATGTGGCGGCGGAGATCAGTAAGCAGATAGCTGAGAGCAGATAGCAGAATCAGTTGGCAGTTGGCGGAAGCAGAAGCAGTTGGCAGAAGCAGTTGGCAGAAGCAGTTGGCAGAAGCAGTTGGCAGAAGCAGAAGTAGGTTAATTTGCGCAGCTTCGTCTTCGACTACGCTACGCGCTCCCTACCGCTAAAGCGGGTAGCTCCAACAGGGAGATTTCCTGTAACTTCAGGCCGACCCGGCGAAACTCGCTTTCGCCGCAGGCCCAGACCGTCGAGCTCTTGAGCGAGACGGCAGATCTACAGACTTGCTTCAAATGCCATCTGGGCCAGTTCGCGGTCCACATTGCCGCTGATGCGCCTGCGCAGGGTGGCCAGTTTCGTCATGTAGTCGGGATCGCCAAGGGGACCGGGTTGCGGTTTGCGGTTAGCGGTTTGCGGGCTGCGGTTTGTAGTTTGCGGGTCCCGCGCACCGACTTCCGATTTCCGCTCTCCCCCCTGCCAGTCATCCATGTTTATCACGGATGCGGTTTGCGGTTTGCGGTTAGCGGTTTGCGGTTTGCGGTGGGCGGTTTGCGGGGCACGGTTTGCGGTTTGTGGGTCCCGCTCACCGACTTCCGAATTCCGCGTCCCGTCATTGAGCATCCACCAGCTGGCACGGTCGTAGGCGCTGATCAGGGCCTGGCGCACAAGTTCATTCTGCCGGGCCTTCGGCAGGGTCTTCGACAGCTCCGCCTCTTCCATGCCATGGTCCGCCTGCTCCTTCTCCCACAGTGCACTGTGCTCGAACTCAGCCGCATCCGCCGCCGCCTCCAGCACATTGCGCCGCGCCATGATCGCCGCGGCCAGCTCCCGCAGGCCGGCCCGCCAGGCAGCGTTGCCACTGAGGGCCAGCGCATCCACATAGCGTCCGCCGGAGAGTGCCGCCGCCTCCACGGCATCCTGCAGCGCAACGCCCTGCGCGGCCAGAGCCTCCGCCAGTTCCGCCGCCGGCAGGGGCGTGAGTGTGATCTTCTGCCCGCGGCTGTGGATCGTCGGCAGCAAAAGCTCCGGGCGGTCCGTCGTCAGGAAAAACACTGTCTTCTCCGGGGCCTCCTCGAAGAGCTTCAGCAGGCGGTTGCCACTTTCCTCATTCAGGTAGTGCGCATTGTCAATCACGAACACACGGTGGCTCAGCAGGTTGGGGTGGTACAGCGCCGTGTGCAGCCCGCCGTGGTCCTCGTCCAGCTGCTTCACCGAGATGTTCTGCCCGCTGGGGCGCACCGTGACATACTCCGGCTGCTCACCCGCCGCGATGCTTCTGCAGGCGTAACACTCCCCGCAGAAGGACAGCGGCTCATCCGGCGTCCGCGCCCCGGTGCAGCACAGCGCCCGGGCGATGATCGTGGCGAGGGTGGTCTTGCCCAGCCCGCGCTGGCCCAGCAGCAGGAATGTCCCGCCCAGCCGCCCGCGTTCGATATAGCGCGCCAGCAGGGCCCGGGCGCGGGCCTGGCCGACGAATTCGGATGCGGATGCAATCACGTACCTAGTATAGATTGCAGGTTGCAGTTAGCAGGTTGCTGGTTACAGGTTCCAGCCCTGCCCCCTACTCTCTGGCACCCGCATTTTCCGGCAAAAAAGACATATTCCGGAAACCAGGGGTATACTTGCACCAGATGTCCGCCGTTCGCGGCCACTAAGCATGATATAGCCATTTGGCCATTGCAAGCTAGCAATCTGCCTGACCCCGAATCGCTGTACCCCATAGCTCCGTGCACATCGATAATGTACTTAGGAGATTCAGCGATGAATATCTATTGTGGAAACCTTTCCTATTCAACCACCGAGTCCGAGCTGCGTGAGGCCTTCATGGCGCATGGCGCAGTCGACAGCTGCCGCATCATCACCGACAAGATGACCGGCAAGTCCAAGGGCTTCGGCTTCATCGAGATGAGTGACGACGCTGCCAAGGCAGCCATCGGCGCCCTCAACGGCACCAGCCTCGGTGGCAACACCCTGAAGGTGAACGAGTCCCTCCCCAAGACGCGTGAGGGTTCCGGCCGCCACTAGGCAATCCGGGCGCCGGCCAGTCCGGCACACAACCACGGAATACCGGGGGGCGGAGGCAACTCCGCCCCTTTTTTGCAGCAAGGAGCAGGGAGCCAGAAGTAATTTGCAGATGCCACCTGAACTCCTGACTCCCCACTCCTGACTTATAATCCCTCCATGCTGCAGCTGCGCCACTGGGTCTGCGGACCGCTTGCCAACAACATCTACCTGCTTGTCAATGAGCAGCAGAAGTCCTGCGTGCTGTTCGACCCCGGCATCGAAATCGCCGAGGTCTTCCACTACATTGAAGACGAGGGCCTGACGGTCGAGCGCATCCTGCTGACACATGCCCACTTCGACCATATCTTCAGCCTGGCGGAGGCCAAACGCCGCTACGGCTGCCCGATCCACATGCATCCGGCGGACGAGCCGGTGCGCGCGCGCTTCGTGACGATCTGCGAGAACTGGGGCTTCCCCGGCGCGCCGGAACCTCCCGGAATTGACGAGCCACTCAGCCATGGGGAGCGGCTGGAACTGCTCGGTACATCCTGCGAGGTCCGGCACACGCCGGGGCATGCCCCGGGCCAGGTGGCCTTCGTGTTCGCTGGTTTCGTGATCGTCGGTGACACGCTGTTCCACCGCAGCATCGGGCGCTACGACCTGCCGGGCAGCGACCCGGCGGCGCTCATCCGCTCCATCGAGGAGCAGCTTTACACGCTGCCGGACGAGACGCTGGTCTACCCCGGGCACGGCGCATTCACGAAGATCGGTGAGGAGCGCCGCTTCAACCCCTACGTCGGGGAGGGCCAGCGCTTCCGCCTCACGGAAGCGGACTAGCCCGCACTGCCGGCCTCCACGGATTCACAGCGCCCGCCGAGCTGCTTCGCCAGGAAGCGGTCCGCGCGGTGGTACCAGTCCAGCCTGTTCTGCGGCCGGACGAAGCCGTGGCCCTCATCCTCGTAGCAGACATACTCGACCTCCAGCCCGTTGGCACGCATCCTGTCAACGAACTGCTCGCTCTCGGGGCGCTTGACCCGCGGGTCGTTGGCACCCTGGGCGATCAGCAGCGGCACGCGCACCTTGTCAACGTAGTTCAGCGGGCTGATGGAGCGGATGAACTCCACTTCGGCGCGGTCCGCATCCGTGAAATCGGCCTCCGGCTTCAGCGTGCCGTCCGGGTTGCGCGGGATCCAGCCCACGCGCTTGTCCATCACCTTGCGGAAGTTCTCCCAGTAGGGCGGGATCGAATTGAGGAAGGTCTCCATGTTGCTCGGCCCGACGAGTTCCGCGCCGCAGCAGTACAGCTCCGGCGTGAAGGTCAGACCGGCCAGCGTGGCATAGCCGCCGTAGCTGCCGCCGTAGATGGCAACCCGCTGCCCGTCGGCGATCCCCTCGCTGATGGCCCAGTGCACTGCATCCGTCAGGTCGTTTTGCATATCCCGGCCCCACTGCCTGTCGCCGGCGTTTAGGTGCGCCTTGCCGTAGCCCGCGCTGCCGCGGTAATTGACCTGCAGGCAGGCGTAGCCGCGGTTGGCCAGCCACTGGGCCTCCGGGTTGCAGCGCCAGGTGTCGCGTACCCAGGGGCCGCCGTGCACATTGAGGACCATTGGCAACGGTCCGTCCGCTTTGGCGGGGCGGCTCAGGTAGCCATGGATCATGCGGCCGTCACGGGCCTGGAAGCTGACCGGCTCCATGTGGACCAGCGGCTGGTCGTTCAGTTCCGGGCGCACGGCGCAGATGAACTCCAGCGTGCCTGCAGCACGCGAGAAGCGGTGGTACTCCGCCGCCTTGTTGTCAAAGATATAGACCACGATCCAGACCTGGTCGTCGTCACTGCGGCTCTCGATGAAGAAGTCCCCGCTGCGGTGGGCTGCCAGCTTCCTGAAGTCCGCCTTGAGCGAGTCCTGCAGCGGATGCCAGTAGGCCCGTTCGCGGTACACCGAGACAGCCTGCGGAGTGAAGTCCACGGGATGAAGCATCAGGTTGTCAACATCGTACATGTCCTGCGGGTCGCGGTGGATCACGCTGCGCTCGCCGCTGTCCAGGTCAAGCAGGCAGAGGGCGCCGCTGTTGACGGTGCTGCTGTCAACGAGGAAGATGCTGCGCCCGTCTGCGCTGAAGCCGTGCAGGCCGCTCGTCAGGGCATCCACATGGTCCCAGCGCAGCAGTTCGCTGAATTCCCCGCTGCCGCTGTCACGCAGGTGCACGCTCTTGCCCCCGTCGTTCTCGGCCAGGGTGTAGCCGCGCACGGTCAGGTCGCGGTCGATGTGCCAGGAGATGATCTCCCGGCGGCTCTCCTGCAGGAGCTGCAGCTCCCCGTTCTGCGTGTTGAGCAGGTACAGGTCATGGGTGCTCTCCTCGCGGTTGTTCAGGCCGACGACCACCTCATCGGGGCGGCGCACACTGGATGCCGTGAAGGTGGCGCTGACGGCATGGCCGCCGCCGCTCTGGTCCGTCAGCTGGCGGGTTTTGCCGCTGTCAATGTCAATTGCGAAGATATTCCAGTTCTCGTCGCCATCCTGGTCCTGGATGTACAGCAGCTGGCGGCTGTTGCGCGCCCAGCCGTAATGCTGGATCCCGCGCAGGCGGTCATTGGAGGCCGGCTGGCCCTCGCCGCCGTCGCGCGCCAGCCAGAGGTTGAGCACACCGTCGCGCGGAGCGACCCAGCTGGCATGCCGGCCGTCGGGGGAGATGCGGTAACTGAAGATGGCGGGGTTGCCAAGCAATTTCTCCAGCGGGATGAGCGGAACGTCGTGCATGCCGATGTTGTCATTCATGTGTGTATCCTCTGCTTTCATGTTACAGACTCCACGCCGGGGCGTGGGTTGTCAGCTGTTGCGGGCCACGGTGATTGCCTCGCCAAGCCGCCTCGCGGCCTCCTGGGCCTTGGCCAGGTACTTGTCCAGCGAACAGGGCAGCGGGTCCTCGCGGTGCATTGCATCCGCCCCAAGGCGCATGCGCAGCATCCAGAGGCTGCATTCCAGGTCCACCACGCCGCTGTACCCGTTCTCACCCAGCAGGCTGGTGACGCTGCCCCAGTCCACGTTGCCCTCGAAGGGGATCAGGTGGCTGTCGGCATCGCCCAGCGTGTCGCTCAGATGCGTCACCCGTACGCGAGGTGCCATCATGCGCATCAGTTCCACCGCCTCGTCATTCTGGATCGCGGCATGGCAGGGGTCCATGCAGTAGTGGATGTTGTCATTCTCGAGCATCCGCATTACCCGCAGGGTCACCTTGCTGCAGTCCTCAGTGCGCGGCAGGTTCTCGATGCACATCATCACGCCGTGGTCCACGGCATACGCGCTGAGTTCATCAAGCGACCTGATCGCCTGCCTGGCCATCTCGTCAAGCTGCTCATCAGGAATCTCGGACAGGCCGCTGACATGGGCCACCACCGCGTTGCCAGCCAGCTCGCTGCAGGCCTTCAGTGACAACTTGGTGACCTCTATCGAGGCCCGCCGGGTCTGCTCGTCCAGGCTGGCCAGGTCTATCCAGCCGGCCAGCGGGGCATGGATGTAGTTGAGGCTCAGCCCCGTCTCATCCAGCAGGCCACGCAGCCGGGCACGTCCGTCAGCGGTCTGGTAGACCGCATGCGCAGGGTCATGTGACAGGCTGACATGGCTGAAGCCCGCAGCGGCAATGCGGCGGACCAGCTCGTCGATCGGCACGTCGAGATCGACGAGCGTACAGATTCCAGTATCCATGATCAGTCCATTATAAGTACCCGGTGCATGCAGTCCAGTGGGTTCAGCTGTTCCAGCAGGCGCCCGGTGAGCTCAGGACCGTAACGCGCCAGGCAGGAAACATAGCCGATGACCCTTTCCTGCGGCAGGTTGCCGGGATAGGCCAGACCATGGAGAGACGCCGCACGGCGGGTGATGGTTTCATTGTGGCGCTTGAGCGCGGAGGTGATCTTTTTCTCCAGCTTGTCAGCCGTCTTGAGGATGTTGCCACGGATGGTGGCAAAGCTCTGCTCCAGGGTGGCGTCTACCTGCAGCGCGATTTCCAGCAGCTCGGAATCCGCACCCTCAAGGCGCTGCAGGTAATCCTGCACAGCGCTGTCCAGGCCCCTTGGCCTGAGGGATTCCACGGCCATTGCCTCCAGTTCCTCCCGGGGGCGGTACAGGTCAGTCAGTTCCCAGCCGAATTCATCAAGCTGCTGGATCTGACGCCGGGCCAGCAGGGTTGCCGTGCAGCGCAGGAAGGAAGGGGCCATCCGCAGGCCATGGAATTCAAACAGCGCAGCCGACTGGGCGCGGTAAGCGATTTCCGCCATGCCCCCCACCCAGGCCACGTTCGGCAGCATGCGGTCCTGCCACAGCGGGCCGAGCAAGGCTCCGGGCACGAAGCGTTCCGGCTGGCTGCGGGCGAGTTCCAGCAACTCTGATCCCGAGGGTCCGCGTTCAGTGTCTCGCAGGCGCAGGCTGCCATCCTCGTACATGAGCTTGTGCCGCTGCTGCTCATCGTCCAGCCAGAAGAGCTGCAGGTCCCCCGGCTGCTCATCCACCTGCAGCGCATAGCCGGCCTCGCGGATCCGGGAATTGCGGCCGGCCAGCAGTGCCAGCATTTCCGCGGGATTTTCCAGCTGCTGGTGCAGCAGGTCGGCACTGCTGCGCAGGTACTGCGGGTCAGAACTGTCAATCAGCACAAGATCCGTATCAGCGAAGATCCGCAGCATGAAGCGCGCGAAGCCGTTGACGAGGCTGCCGTCGGTGTAGCTGTCACGAAGGGTGCCGACGGTCCACTGCCCAAACTCCGTGTCCGGCAGGATCGCGCTCAGCTCATCCAGCAGGGCGGGCAACTCCGCCCCGAGGTCGCGCGCTGCAATTATGCGGTTGTCATCTGCAGCCTGGGCTGCCAGCCCCAGCTCGCGGACATCCCAGCTCCGGTCAAGCAGGCTGGCGCTGCGGATTTCATCGAAGTCGCTGTCAATTGCCGCAATGCTGAACACGGGCACGAAGTTCAGTT
>JAHEFU010000143.1 GCA_024645305.1 Planctomycetales bacterium | reverse complement strand
GATCCGGCCGGCGACAGCGGAGTTGGCTGCCAGCGCACTGAAGGCGCACAGCATCAGTCCGATGACCACGGTCACACCACCCACGAATGATATCTGGTCCAGCAGCAGCAGCGCTGATAAGGGTACGTCAGTGTCCAAATTCTTCCACCTTGATTCCGGCTGCCGCACACATCGCGCGGGTCAACCTGTCCATTTCAGCCTGGCTCGCATCATCGGGATGCTCATGCCCCGCCAGATGCAGCAAGCCGTGGGCAATCAGCGCGGAGGCTTCCGCGACTTCCGGATTGCCGTTGCAGCGGGCCTGCCTGAGCACCGCATCCCAGCTAAGCGCAAGGTCCCCACGGTGCGGGTAGTCAGAGGGATCAGCCGGGAAGGAGAGGATGTCCGTGGCCCGGTCCACATTGCGGAATTCCTGGTTGAGCCGCCTGATGTCGGAATCATCCATGACCCGCAGCGCCACCTGTCCATCCGGAAACAGGGCGCGCGCCATGGCTTCTGCGATGTTGATGAGTTGCGACCAACTTCGGGGCGGCACATCCAGGTCGGATGCCGCGTCTAGATTCTTGCTGGAGATTTCCTGAGTCAATGCCGTTGATCCGAGTATAACACAACAGGGTGCACACGAAAGGACAGCAGCATATCCCGCCTGAATCCGCCACTGTTAAACACAGGCCGCTCATTTTCGCGACAGCTGTTTCCCCCCAGGGGCTTCTGGCATATAATAAGTCGGTGCGAATCACTGCTGCGATACTGCTGGCCTGCCTGATGACCGCCGGCGGCCGCTGCTGGGCAGCTGAGGGCTCCGTCTCCTACCGGGCCCGCGTGGTACACGACGAACGCCAGAACATTTCCTACGTTGACGGGCGTGTTGATCTCGCCAGCAACGCCTATGAGGAAATCGTGGGCCAGAGCTACACCTTCAGCTGGCGCAGCATGCCGGCCCAGATGATCAGCACCCGCTCGGCGATGCCCTCCATCTGGTCCACGGGCAGCCGCTCCGCCCAGAAGCTCGGTGATGCCTTCCCCCGCTTCGACAGCCCCCTGCTCAGGCACTTCGTGGTCGGCCGGGTGATTGCCGATCCCATGGCGATTGAAGCTGGCCAGACCTTCCTCGGTGACCAGCTGAAGATCGACAGCGTGGAGTTCGACGAGGACTCCTTCGAGATAATCGCCATGTTCCGTGGCTCCCCGCTTGTGGTGTTCGGCAAGCTGCAGCAGGATGCCGGGCATACCCTGGCCGGGGACTTCGGCGTGCTGGATGCCGCCGGAGAACTCTACCAGTACTTCATTGATGAAATCAGCTACAGCCCGCAGCAGCTGGCCAGCCTGCCGGTCCTGCCGGAATTTGATCCGCAACAGTATGTGCAATTCCGGGATGGCAGCCAGCAGGTGCCGATCAAGCCTGTCAAGGACTGGCTGGTATTCCAGGCCAGCCTGCCCAATGGCCGGCCCCTGAACCTGGTATTCGACAGCGGTGCCGAACAGATGATCATTGACGACCTGGTGCTGCAGCTGGATGCCGGCCTGCACCCGGAGGGCAATGTCAAGGTCGGCGGAGCCCTTGAGAATGAGAACATGCAGATCTATGGCGGCTTCGGCTTCGAAGTCGGCGGGGTCAGCTTCAGGAACATGCCCGTGATCGGGACCCAGCTTACGAGCCTCGGCTATGGAGCGGACATGCGGATCCACGGGATCGTCGGCAATGAGATCCTGCAGCTCTGCAGGCTGGACCTGGACCTGGACAAGGGCCTGATGACGCTCAATCCCCCGGGTCAGGGCGCCCGTCCCAGTGGCCAGGAACTGGCCCTGACCTTCATCCGGGACCTGCCGCATGTGGAAGCCGAGGTCAATGACTCCGGGCCTTCCCTGCTGCTGCTGGATACCGGCCAGCGCGCTCCGCTCTCCATGAACCTGGACTGGGTGGAGGAACGCAAGCTGGCGGACGACCTGAAAATGAACGGCTTCCTTGGAGATGTCACAGGTGGTTTCGCGCCGCGCTACATCCTGGAGGAGCTGGACATCAATTTCGCCGGCCAGGACTACCCGGCCCGGGTGGTGGATGCCGGCTATGACCGGAGCTACGCCTTCCGCGGCCAGCAGGTGATCGGAGCGATCGGCTTCCCGATGCTGTCCCAGCATTTCGGAGGCATCACCTTTGACTATTCACAACGCAAGGTCTACCTGCGCAACCCCGGCATGGACCTGAACTTCACGGGCAGCGAAGCCGCCTGGGACTTCGAATCACGCTTCACATACCTGGCGGATGCTGCTCCGGTCAGTGATGACAGCCGGGCCCTGGCCGCCGGGGATGCCGATCCCTTCACGAGTATCGAAGACGTGGACTCCCGCCGTCCGGACCTTTTGCGCGATGGAGACAAGCGCAAACCCCGGGACGAACGTGATCCGCAGGACTGGGTGGATCGGGTCAAGGCCGTGCACGATCCGCTGAACCTGCTGCGCAGTGGCCAGTATGAGCGCGGACCGGTGCGCTACTGGGATGACGAAGATGCTGATGAATCAGATGAGACTGCCAGCCAGGCGCGGATCAGGTTGCAGCCCGAAAAGCGCCAGAGCCTGGAGAGCCCGCCGGCCGGTGAGGGTCTGACACGTCCGGACCTCACCAATCCCGCGCTGGCGGCCCAGCTGCGCGCTGGTGAGACCATCGGGCCCCAGCAGACGCCGCTTGAATACCGCAACATTGACTTCGCAACCAGGCTGCAGGTGCTGCGCAATGTGCGCATCCTCTTCAAGTACATGCAGAACACTGCCTACATGGTGCGCAGCTGGTATCCACACCGTGTGGATTCCAACGGCCAGCCGCGCCTGCCGGAACGCAGTGAATTCGACTTCTCCCAGAACAAGCTGGAGTTCGAGCAACTGTCAGAATAGCTCTCAATACCTAATTATTCCATTTTGGGATAGAATGACAGTACAGTGCTCGTCCTGACGCGAAAACCGGGAGAGAAGATCATGCTCGGCCAGACCTACGAAGTCGAGGTACTTTCTGTCGAACGTGGTGTGGTCCGCTTCAGCTTCTCCGTGGACCGTCCAGTTTCCCTGATGCCCGGCAATGTGCAGATCGATGCGATGCCCGGCGGCGATGACGGCTACATAACCCCGATACGCCTGACCCGCAAGGTGGACGACTCCGTGGTGATCGTGCTTGACGACATTGACCAGATCGAGGTGCTCGTGGTCAGCGTGAAGGGTGAAAGCGTGCGTGTGGGGGTCAAGGCCCCGCGGCATGTGCAGATCCACCGCCATGAAATCTACGAGCTGATCCGCAGTGAAAGCCTCGCCGCCTCCCCCCAGCTGGACTCTGACCTGGAAAAAACGCAGTAGTTCTGCGTTGCCGGCTTGTGGATCAGGACGGCGAAGGCGAGCAGGAGCGGGTGTCCGCGATCCGGTTACAGGTTGCAGGTTGCAGGGACCCGGGCCGCCTAGGTTTTCATCCAGCTCAGCAGTTTGTCGATGAAGGCCGTGAAGAACTCCGTGGAGTAGGACATCGCATTGATCTGGCAGATGCCGCGGATGTCCTCCGGCAGTTCGTCCGGCTTTGGCCAGCTGAAGCCCTCCAGCATGATCGGAATGATGTGCGTACCCTTCTGCAGTGCGCTGGCAATCTCCTGCCTGACAACGTCGTCATCATTCGAAATGCAGCGGGCAAAGAAATCGGGGGTCAGCAGCACAATCAGATGGCGGCTGTAACCAATCGCCTCCACCAGGTCATTCACGAAGTGACCCTGGTGCAGGTCATCCTGGTCCCGGAAGACAACCTTCTCGGCCATGTCCAGGTGCGCCTTGAGCAACATGGCATAGGGCTGCCCCGGATTGCGGCGGTAACAGATGAAAGCGTCGTAGCGCTTCACTTCTGCCGGCACCGGCTGGGCGGCCTGGGGCTGGCTGGCAATCTGTTCGGCCAGCAGCTGTTCCGGTTTGGCTGACATCCAGTCACGCAGTGTCTCCTTCACGAAGCCCGGCTGCCTGATGCCCATCTCTCCGCAGAGCATGATGGAGCGGTAGGCTTCATCAATGGCATCTTCACGTCGGCCGGCTTCAAACATCGTAATGGCCCGGGTGAAGAAGAGTATCCAGTCCTGCGGCAGGCCCTGCTCCTGCAGCATGCGCTCGGCCTCGGTATAGGCGGCCATGGATTCCTCAAAGCGCCCCAGCTTGCCAAGCGTCATGGCGCGCCAGCTGGCAATGCCGGGAAAGACCGGGTGGCCCTGTTCAATGTACAGGCGCTCGGCTTCATCAAAGGCCAGGAGGGCTTCCTCATAACGCCCCAGCATGACGCAGACGACTCCCCGGCCGTGGGCCACCCCGGGCCAGAGGGGCAGGCCCTGTTCCCTGAACAGCCGTTCAGCCTCCGCCGCAGAGGCCAGCGCATCCGCATACCGGGCCTGGGCTATGTAGATGGTTCCGCGATTGACATGGATGCCGGGAAACACACTCAGGCCCTGTTCCCTGTATGCGCGTTCAGAGTCATCGAATGCCACCAGGGCTTCAGCATAGCGGCCCAGCCGGTTGAGGATGATGCCGCGGGTATTGTCCAGTGCAGGATTGACCGGCAGCCCCTGTTCCCGGAACATGCGCAGGGCTTCATCACAGAGTGCCAGACCCTCCACAAAGCGCCCCTGCTTCTGGCAGATCCTGGCCCGGCCGTGCCAGATCTCCGGGTCCGGCGACAGGCCCTGCTCCCGGCACAGTTTCTCAGCCTCATCGCAGGATGCCAGGCCTTCATCGAAGCGGCCCACTCTGAAAAAGACCATATTGCGAGTTAATGCAATGCCCGGATTGACGGGCAGACCCTGCTCCCTGCAGCGAGTCTCGGCCCTCTCGCAGGCGGCCACGGATTTCTCAAACTGACTGACGGTTGCAAGGATGTTGGCCCGGGCAAGATCAACCGTTCCCCCGTCCGGCTGCCCCTGGGCGCTGTACAGTTCCTCCGCGTCGGTGCAGGCGGCCGCAGCTTCCTCAAACCTGGCCAGTTTCCTCAGCCAGTTGGCCCGCTGCACAGCCAGGTCCGGATCCGCAGGCTGGCCCGAGTCCCGCCTGTCCAGTTCGGCGGCGAGCACCAGATCAAGTTCCTGCTGACCAGTAAGTGGTATTTCCACCAGCAGATTATGACATGCAGGGAGGATAGGCGGTCAGGCTGCGGATGCCACGACTCAGTCCGCCTGCGGCCTTTTTGTATGCCGGATGTTCCAGTGCCCGGCGGCGGTCAGATCCACGAGCCTCTCCAGGATGTTGGCAGATTCCCGCAGCTCACCATTGTCAGGATCGATCAGGGTCATCCCGATGTAGTGGGAATGCCGCTGGGGGTTCTCCCCGAAACCGACGAAGGCATAGACCCGGTAGTCATGGTAGTAGTCGAAGGGACGCTCAAAATAAGAGGGCATCCTCCCGCGGGCCCAGACCTGCCACTGGCCGGATTCCCCGCGCAGCCAGGCCTCACTCCAGTTCGGCGCCGGAGGCATGAAGGCATCCTCGGGATCGATGTACCACAGGTCGTCCTCCATGGTGGCGAACAGGCGCAGACGCGGGTCCAGCCCGGTTTCGTTATCCTCCACCGTGATGGTGATGTCAATCACGAATTCCTCACCGGGCTGCAGGTCGTCGTAGCCCGGTCCGCGCTCCCAGCTGTACACGCTGACTTCGTCGAATGACACATCCGGCATGCGCGGGCCTTCGATGCTCAGTTCGTACTCCCGGCGCACGGACTGCGCTCCCCTGAGCGATGCTTCCAGCACGACCGTGAATTCACTGTCCCCGAACCAGGCATCGGCATCCATGAAGTCCGTGAACTCGATGGCGAACTCGCCGTTGCCAAAGCTCTCGCTGCGCTTCTGCTTGAGCAGGGGGTGCTTGCGGTCCTGGTCATCCTCACCGAACACCACGAGGAACAGGTCCAGCTTCTCCCGGCGGTCATCCTCCAGGCCACTGACGACAATGCCTGCGTACAGACCCAGCTCATCCGCCAGCAGGTAGTCGAAGCTGTCTGAGCGGGTCTCGGGCCCATCCTGGAGGGAATAGGCCGCCAGTTCACTGATCTCCAGTGAGCGGTCCTGGGCTCCTGCAGATGCGGGCAGCAGCAACACGACAAGGACGCTCAGGCAGAGAATTGAAATACGCAGCACGGACTGAAGATAACACATCCACACCCAAGACGGGTCGCTCGGCGGAATCGTTGAACACCGCAGTCCCGGATCCGGCGTCCTACTATCGGCACGCCAGGCCTGGCGGCCGGATTATTGCGGCTAATATAACGGGGACAATGTACGGATTCGAGGCACAGATCACGGCGAACAAGCTCAAGACCTTCTGGGTCGTGCTGGGCTTCACGCTGTTCATCCTGATTCTGGGCTACACGGTCGGTGAAGCCTACTCCCCGGACCTGACCTACGTCATCCTGACAGGTTGCTTCATCTTCAGCATCTTCGGTACCGGGCTGGGCTACTGGTACAGCGACAGCATCATCACGAAGATGGTGGGCGCCAGGCCCGCCAACCCACATGTATATAAGGAACGCTACCTGATTGACACCATTGAGGGCCTCGTGCTGTCCTGCGGCCTGCCGGCGATCCCGCGGGCCTATGTGATTGACAGCCCGGCCATGAACGCCTTTGCCACCGGGCGCGATCCCGAGCATTCGCTGATCGCGGTGACCACGGGGCTGCTGGAGGCACTGGACCGCCAGGAGCTGGAAGGCGTACTGGCGCATGAGATGTCACATATCTACAACCGCGACATCCTGCTGATGGGTGTGGCAGCCGTGCTCGTCGGAGGGATCGCAATGTTCAGCCATGTGATGGTGCGCGTGTTCCTCTACGGCGGAGGCGGGCGCAGGCGTAACAATGACAGCGGCGGGAGCGGCGGACTGGCGATCATCGGCCTGGTGTTCCTGATCCTGGCCCCGATCTTCGCCAACCTGCTGAACCTGATGCTGTCACGCAAGCGCGAATTCCTCGCGGATGCCACCGCAGTGAAGCTGACCCGCAACCCCGAGGGCCTGAAGCTGGCCCTGCAGAAGATCAGCGGCTCGACGGAGAAGATGCCGGAGGTGGAGCAGGAACTCAGTGCGCTGTTCATTGACCACCCGCAGAAGAAGAAGTCCGGGCATGGCGGCCTGGCCGTGCTTTTGGCAACGCACCCCCCGATTGAATCCCGCATCGCCGCGCTGGAGAAGATGTAGCTCACGGTTGCCAGTTCCGGATTTCCAGTGCCTCACGAACTCCTGCAGGCCCGGGCCGGACACTGCATTTGCTCAGCTGTGCCCAGTGACAATATGGAGTTGTCGCCTAGAGGGTCTTGTTGCCCTTCTTCCAGTTGATCGGACACAGACCACCTGCCTGCAGGGCTGCCAG
>JAHEFU010000312.1:1097-2169 GCA_024645305.1 Planctomycetales bacterium | reverse complement strand
GATTCTCCGCCTCATGCACGTAGGACAGACCTTTGCCGTAGAAGCCGGTTTCTGCCTGGCCGGTGATCACAAGTACGGGTGAAGAAGCATACTGGGCCTCATAAAGACCGGTCACCGTGTTGGTGGTACCCGGTCCGGTGCTGGCGATCATCACCCCCATCCTGCCGGTCGCCCGGGCATAACCGTCCGCCGCGTGGGTGCCTGCCTGCTCATGGCGCACATCAATGATCCGGGTCTCTCCCAGTCGATTGATGGCATCCAGAATCGGCATATTATGGATGCTGACGATCGCGAAGATATGCTCCACGCCGTAAGCAGCCAGGCCTCTGGCGATGAGATCGGCCCCCGTCTTGGATGTGCTCATGTTGAAGGCTCCCCTTTTTATTGCCCGAATTCACCGACTATCTCCCCTGCCGACGAGCCAAGTCAACGGTGGCAGTTCTGCCGGGAAAGCTGGCGGTGCCGCCACTGGTCGCCCGAGGCCATCCTGTGCCAGACTTCCACACAGGGAAAACGACAGATCATGAAGGGGACTGCAGATGAAATTCGGGATTTTTTATGAGCACCAGCTCCCAAGAGGCTGGGACGAGTACAGCGAGCACAAACTGCTCAACGACTCTCTGAAGGAAATCGAACTGGCAGACAAGCTCGGCTTCGATTACGCCTGGGAAGTGGAGCACCACTTTCTCGAGGAATACTCTCATTCTTCCGCGCCTGAAGTCTTTCTGGCAGCAGCCAGTCAGCGGACGGAGAACATCCGTCTGGGCCATGGCATCATTCAGCTCACCACCAATCACCCGGCCCGGGTAGCGGAAAAAGTATCCACACTGGATCTCATTTCAAATGGTCGAGTGGAACTGGGCCTTGGTGAAGGCGCCTCAGTGACCGAACTGCACCCATTCAACCTCAAGTATCGCGATAAGCGGGATGTCTGGGAAGATGCGGTGCGCTGTGTACTGCCCATGTTCTATAACCACGGCTGGGAGTACGATGGCGAGTACTTCAAGTTTCCGCTCCGCGCAGTGATTCCCAAGCCTTATCAGAAACCACATCCACCGCTGTGGGTGGCCTG
>JAHEFU010000312.1:0-1075 GCA_024645305.1 Planctomycetales bacterium | reverse complement strand
ACTCGGCCCATAGAGGCATGGGCGCCCTGTGTTTCAAGTTCGTGGATCTGGCGGCAGCGCGGGCCTGGGTGAATGCCTACTACAACACCTACCTGAACCATCTGGAGCCACTTACCGACTACCAGACCAACCCGAACATTGCGGTGGTCGGCGGTTTCATGTGCGCCCCGACAGATGAAGAAGCCTGGGAGAAAGCGGATGGCTGGACCTTCTTCCAGTTCGCGCTGCAGTTGTACGGTAAGGAAGGCCCGTTCGAACCAGGCACTGTGAACTTCTGGGATCGATATCAGGAATGGAAACAGACACCGGAAGGCAGCCGCCGCAGCGGCAGCGAACTGATCGGCTCACCGGATACGATCCGTGCACGGTTGAAGGAGCTGGAAGAGGCCCACGTGGATCAGGTGATCCTGCTCAACCAGGCCGGGAAGAACACGCACGAAGACATCTGCGCGAGCCTCGAGCTGTTCGCAAAGGAAGTGATGCCCGAGTTTCATGACCGGCACAGCGAACAGGAGGCCTGGAAAGCAGCCGTACTGAATCGGGAAATAGTTCTCGAGGACATTGATACAGAGCCGTTCAATCTGACCCGTGGCAGAAAACCGACGCTGCCATCCAGCAGAGAAGCCAGAAACATGGTCTCCGGCGCAGTAGGTCGGCCGGGAGCAACCAGCGAAAGCTGAGCCGGTAACCTATCTATCGCCCGGTCAGCGCCCGCCAGACCTTCTCCGGAGTGAGCGGCATGTCGATCGTGGTGACTCCATGCTCAACAAGGGCATGGAGTACGGCGCTGACCAGGGCCGGCGGTGCGGCGCAGGCCCCCCCTTCGCCGATGCCCTTTACGCCGAGTTCGTTGTTCGGATCGAGCACCTCATTGAAGCTCACATCGATATCCGGCATCCCGGACGCGAACGGCATCGCATAATCCAGGAATGAGCCGGTGAGCAACTGGCCGTCGTCGTTGTAGATCGCTTCCTCGGACAACGCCTGGCCAAGTCCCTGGACCACGCCGCCGTGCACCTGGCCTGCCGCAAGCAGGGGATTGATCACCCGGCCACAGTCATCCACCGCCGTATAC
>JAHEFU010000142.1:1592-7405 GCA_024645305.1 Planctomycetales bacterium | reverse complement strand
GGCCTGCTGCTCCTTCAATGGCAGCAGCATGACCTGCCAGAAGCCCTCGTTGTCACGCCGCTGGAAGGCCAGCAGGCTGCCGTCGGCATTGAGCGTCGGACTTCGCTCGTCGCCGGTGAGGTCAGTCAGCTGCGAGAGATCGCTGCCGTCCGGGCGGATGCTGAAGATGTCATAGCTGCCATTCAGGTTGCTGGAAAACACAATCGTATCGCTGTCCAGGTTCCAGTCAGCCTCAGCATTGCGGGCATTGGCGACCTGCTCACCGGTTCGGAAGTTGATGGATGCCCCGAATTCGGCAAGGTTGCCGAGTGTATCCCGGATGAAGTCCACCGTCACGGAATAGTCCGAATTGATGTCCCAGCCACCCGGCCGGGAAACAAGCAGGCTGGCGCCACTGACCCGCAGCTGGAGGTCGGTCTGGGGCTGGACACTGAGCTTGATGCCCGAAGTGTCCTGCAGCAGTTCCTCATTGAAGTCGAAGCTGATTGGCAGGTTCGGCGGATAATTCACCGCCATGTTGAATGGTCGCGTATTGACAAGGCGCGGTCCGAAGGTGTCACTGGCAGCAGTTGTGAAGCGCAGTCGCAGCGGCTGGTCCATCTGGCCTGTGCCTGAACTGATCGTGCCCGTATACTCCAGCAGGATGCTCTGGGATGTCGGGAACTGCTGCTGCGGAATGATCTCCAGGCTTGTACCGTTGACAGCCAGGGAGATACCCCCGAGTGGCGGACTGAGCTCGAAATCCTCTGCAGAAATGCTGGACTTCAAGGGGGCATCACTGAATTCAAGCACAATCGGTACATCCAGCGGCACCGCACTGCCGTTCAGGGCAGGCTGTGTTCTGACAACACGCAGTCCCCCGCTGCCCGGCAGGCTGAAGTTGAAGTCCGTGCTGCCATCACTGAGTGTCACGCTGCGGCTGTCATAGTTCCCGGCCGGGTCCTGCAGGCTTACGATATAGCTTCCAGCCGGCAGGTTGGAATATGTGAAGCGGCCCTGGCTGTCCGTCACCGTATGGTTCAGGCTGAGCAGTACGGCCACTCCCGCAAGCGCCGTGCCTGTGTTGTCACGGACAATGCCGTTGAGTGTTAAGCGTGTATTACCGGGCGGCGGCTGATTGCCACCTCCGCCACCACCACAGGAGGACAGGAACAGCAGGCCGAGCAGCAGGAGATACTTGGTTAACCTCACCGGCTCACCTCCAGAACGTACACCAGCTGGCTGTCACGCAGCCAGACGATGAAACGGCCGTTGCTGTAGCGGCAGGCCAGGCGGTGCTCACCTTCTGGCATCTGCAGTTCCACCCGCCGTGAGGCGTAGTCCTCTCCCCGCGGTTCGAGGAAGTACAGCTCTCCCCCGTTGCCATACGTGGCCAGCAGCACATTGCCGGCTTCATCCACGGCGAAGTCCTGCACACCGGGCACGCTGTCAACACCTTCGGGCGGATCCAGGATCAGGCGGTGGAAGTCCCTCTCCCGGCCATGCCTGTAGAGCACGGCACCCTGGTGGTAATCCAGCACGAACATGGAACCGTTTTC
This sequence comes from Planctomycetales bacterium, assembly GCA_024645305.1. Lineage (GTDB taxonomy): Bacteria > 4484-113 > 4484-113 > 4484-113 > JAFGCY01 > JAHEFU01. The sequence continues at coordinate 5,867 of JAHEFU010000142.1, read as the reverse complement.
GAGGTTCGCTGTGCGTGCATAGATCGCATCGGGCCAGGGCAGCAGTTTCTGCAGGAAGACCTGGTCCACCATGTTGCCATCCTTGTCGAAGGCTGTGATCGTGCCCCGGTCCGGCAGGAGGACCCACAGCAGGCCGTCCTGGCCCACGTCGAGATCCCCGACCCGGCTCAGTGCCAGGACCCGGCCGTCGGCAAATTCATATGCGAGATTGATGCTGCGCGTGAAGTTGCCATCGGGTGCAATCTGGAACACCCGGTGTGATGCCTCATCAAACACCCAGATGCTCAGATCGGGGCCTTCCGTACAGGCCGTGGGCAGGAATTCCAGCTCCTCACCACCCTCGCGGATGATGTGCTGCATCAGCCGCCCTTCCAAGGAGTAATCGGCAATCCGACCCTCCCCGGGATAGAGCAGTGCCACATGGTCCGGGCCAAGGATCGCGGCGTCAGCGATCTGTCCCGCTTCCGGCACGAACCGGGCAACGATGCGCGCTTCCGCGGCCCGGGCAGTGCCATACAGGGCCGTAACGAGAAAAAGACTGAGCAGTAATCCACGCATGGACATCCTAGAGTAACTGACGGAACTCCTTATCACTTTCTTGGAGAGTTTGCTTCAATTCCTTCAGTTTGTCCTCCAGATGGGTCCGCACATGCTGGCGCTCACGCCAGAGATCAGCAAACACTTCCGTGCATTCAGCGGTGTGCTGGGTGGCAGGAAACACCCACGGATAGCCCAGTTCCGTTCCGATCTGGCTGATTTTTGGATCCACGGCGATCCCGAGGCAGGGCAGCAATGCACCGGCGGCGGCGATCAGTCCATGCAGCCTGCTGCTGATCACGAGCTGGGCCCCGCGAGTGAGTTGCCAGAGATCAGGCATGGACTGGTCCACCCCGGGGGCCAGTCGCGCTTCACCGACGCATTCCAGCTCAATCTCCCTGGCGAACTCCATATCCTCGAGGGCATAAGGCACGATCAGGCAATCCATCCCGGTCTGTTCCCGTACGTGCCGGATCAGTTTCGCTGCAGCCTGGGCTTCCGTGGTCAGGTCATCCGGGGCAGGCAGATCGCCACTGCGGCGGGGGATGTATGCAAAATAGGCTGCCGGCAGGACTGATCCGTCGAAGTCCGGCAAGGGGGGCTGGTCATACAAGAGGATCGGGTCGCAGGACTGCTTCAGCACACAGTTGCCTGCATCAATGCGCCGCTGGCTGGCCCACTCCATGCTCTGCTCGTCCCGCAGGCTAAGCAGGTCTGTATTGCGCAGCACAACAGGCGTCAGGGTGTTGCCCAGCCAGGAACTGATCGGCCCGATGCCCTGGTTCAGCAGCATCACGCGGCAGGTGGACTGGGTGAAGCGGCGGATGAACCACAGGTAGTACAGCAGGCTCTTCAGGCTTGTGCTGTCCTGCAGGATGCTTCCGCCGGGCAGCACGAGCGCCTGGTAGTCCCGCGGATCCAGCCTCAGACCGAGTTTCTGTGGGATCTGCTCAGAGATCATGGACGCCAGTCGAGCAGCTGCGGGAATGCCGCGCAGTAACTGGTCTCCGCGAACTATCACATCAATGTCGATGTTCTGATCGCGCAGGGGCGAGCCCAGGCGGATCAGCCAGTCAGCCAGCAGGGCCTCGTCGCCGAAGTTGCCCGCCCCGAAATAGCCCAGTAGCAGTATCCTCGCCACACCGGGATTGTAGCCGAGGGTCCGGGCTGGGCTACAATCTGCCCATGAAGGGATTAATTGCATGGGCCGTGCTGGGCTGCCTGCTGCTGGCAGCCTGCCCGGGGGACAGGTCGCAGTCGCAGACAGGTGGTCCGTCGCCGGGCAGGTACGCGGAATATGCCGACCTGTTCAAGCGCCAGGCTGGCTTCGAAGCGGAGCTCAAGCGCCTGCAGGAACTATCTGCGGGAGATCCGAACCTGGCAGGTGTATCAACCGGATCCGCCCAGCTGCAGTACAAACTCGGCATGCGGGTCGGCAAGGACCGCATCGGTGCGGTTGTGCGTGACAACAGCAGTGGTGCGGAACACGTGCTGTGGGTCTGGGAGGATACCGTGGGCGACCAGGGCATGCCGAAGATGATCGACCAGCAAGCGAACAGTGGCGGCATGAGCGTGGAGTACCAGCTTGACAACGACATCTTCCTCTCGCTTAGCCTGCGCTGGGTGCAGGACCGCTACCTGGAGGTGAAGCGCACCTTTGAGGCAGGCGGGCTGGACATGGAATACGAGATGGGCAGCGGCTACACAAGCTGGTCACTGGAGAGCGATCCCCTGCCCTACCGGCTGTCACCAGGGATCGAGGGGCCCTTTGGCATTGTCAATAAGGAACGGGCCGACGGCGGCTGGTACGGGGCTGCCTACCCGCGAGACATGATGCTGCCAGCAGTTGCCGCATTTGACCAGAGCGGCGGGCTGCTGCTGGCGATCTCCGACGAGCATCCCCGCAGGCTGGACCGGGAGTACGGAGTCTGGTGGCGTCTTACCGGCAGGCAACATGACCCGGATGACAACGTGCAGCTGAAGATTGATTATGGAATATACAACAGCACGGTCGACCGAACCACCGATCCGGTGCTGCTCAGCGGCCTGCCCCAGCGTGACAGCGTGGTGCTGGAACCCTTCAGCCTTGTGGCAACCGGCATGGAGGACAGCTTCATGGCCGGCACGACCGAGCAGGTGGCCGGACACATGAGCGACTTCGTGGCGGCCTTCCATGCGCGCTACGCGGCTGAGGAACCGCAGGCGAAGCACCTGATGCTGGTCCTGGACGGCCTGGAGCGGGATTCCGCGAGACTGGACGGAATCCTGCGCCTGAAGACCGGACTGTGGAACGTGCAGGACCTGCTGCTGGCCGGGGACCCGGACGAGCTGCCGGAGAGCAGCAAAGCGCTGGCCGCTGAGTTCGGCATCCGCAGCTGGTCGCTGAAGCGTCCATTCAGCCTGCCTGGCAACAGCCCGATCCTGCAGGATGACCCGGAACTGCGCCTGCAGCTGGATAGTGGCAAGGACATGCAGCCCGTGGCGCTCAGCCTGAGGCGCCCCGCCACCGCTGACAGGCTGCTGAGCGATTTCGCCGACAGACCGGGCGGTACGGCCTATGTCCTCGATCCGGACATCGTGGAGGACCGCGGGCAGGACCCGGCACGCATGCCACTGGTCTGCAGCCAGCCGGCCGCAGCTACCTTGTTGACAATGAAGCTCTGCGAGGAGAACAGCAAGCGCGAGGATCCCCTGCAGCTGGCGATCCTAGGCTTGCCGAGCCTCGGCTGCCCGCCCAGTGCTGCCAGGTACTTCCTGCCGGCACCGGACGGCCAGAGCGTGATGCAGCAGCGCATGCTGGGCATGCTGGTGGCCCGCATCTTCGGTGTGCGCGCCTGGCCCGGTCTGGGCTGTGACAATCCGGCGCAGCTGGTCCTTGCGGTCACTGAAGCGAGCGGCGGGATGATTATCAACGAGTCACTGCTGGAGTTCAGCTGCAGCGAGTCACTGCTGCAGAGCAGCGACAGCCTGTTCTCGGAAGTGGGCAGTCCCGCCGATTACGCCATGCTGTATTGCCAGCCGCGCTATGGCAGCTACACCCTGCTGGGGGAGGCTCCGGCCTTTCCGGACAGCCTGGTGCTGGGCCTGCCCCAGCGCTGGGACGGTCGCTCCGCAATCTTCCTGCCGGTGTTTGGTACGACGGTCGACGCCCTGATTGACAAGGACATGCAGATGCTGAACCTGCAGCTGGACGATGGAGCCAGCGCCCTGCAGGCAATACCCTTCGGGCTGTATGAGATCCAGAACCCGTTGCCGGAGTCTATCAGCGCGGGAGATGTCATCGTCATCAGGAGGCGGCTGGTGGCGCCGGATTCAGGCGACAGGGGTTAGCTGGCCGCATCCCGGGAAATCCATGACCTCCGCCAGCATGATTGAAAAAGGCTCCGAGTCTCCTCGGAGCCCTACCAAGTTAGGGGGGATGGTAACGCTGTGTCATGGGCGCACACAACGCAATTACTTCATACCCGATCCGGGAAGCCTGTACAAGGGTTTGGCCTCAGAAAGACTGGTTAAGAGCATAAATTGGCTGAATTGGCGGGAATTGTCAGGAATGCTGCGTTCAGCGGCCTCGCGCAGCACACGCCTGACTTTGCTCCCCAGGCGCCGCTGCCCGTGCCGGATGCCCTCCAGTCCACGCAGGGCCTCCTCCAGGCCGGCTGCTGCCGGAAGTTGCAGCTGCACAGGCAGAAGCCTCAAGCGGCCGCAGTGCCCCAGTACCAGATCCAGCTGTGGCTTGCC
>JAHEFU010000142.1:0-1580 GCA_024645305.1 Planctomycetales bacterium | reverse complement strand
ACATCCGATCTTAACCTGCGGGTTTGGACTTGTGGTCACATTTGTTGAACTCGGCTGCTGTTCCGGGGTTCCTGCACACTTTTCCAAACTGAAGAAATACTTCCTGTCCGGGCCGGCGCTGGCCTGCGTACCAGCCTGGATCAGCAATTGCGATCCCTCGGCGGGGTGCAGCTCCTGCGGGTCACTAACAGCACGAACAGCGCCTGGACCACCCCGGTGGTGGCGGTCTTGGCTGAAAACAAGGATGTGCGCCGGATCATGTGCTCTGTAGCAGTCCGGTCAGCAGGTCAGCCAATTGAGACAAGGCTACACAGCGCAATCTGCAGGAGCGGCAATGGCTTGTGATCCATGAGCTTATTGCAGCCCTTTGAATCAGGCCCGGATAAACTGGGTATTATGTACCTCGCCGCGCGGAACCTGGAGCGCGCGCCATGCGTCGAACCTGCCATGCCGGCAGGAACTAACAGGCCTGCCCATACCAGGCAGGAACACGGGAAACGGGATCACAACGGAAGTGTGATTCCACTGCAACGGGAGTCAGCAGCCGGATGAGACACTTCAAATCCACTGAGGAGGCCGTGCGCTCGCAGAGCGTGCGGGAGCTGCTGCCCAAGATAATCCCGCTGTTCGCCGGCCAGAAGCGCCTGTTCTTCATCAGCGTGGCCCTGCTGGCCCTGACCACCTCGACAGCGCTGATCGGCCCGCTGGTGCTGCAGCACATCATTGATGTGGCCATCCCCAACAACAATACGAACACACTGTGGGCCGCGGCCACGCTGTACCTCGGCGTGATCCTCATCGGCAGCGTGGTTAGTTACTTCCAGGCGATCACCCTGTTCAACATGGGCATCCGCATCATCACGGACCTCAAGGAGCGCCTGTTCCGCCACGTGCTGCACCTCGGGCTGGGATTCCACGGGGAGCATTCCCCGGGCAAGCTGATCAGCCGTGTGGAGAATGATACGGAAACCCTGAAGGAACTGTTCGGCGATGTCAGCGTGAACCTGCTGCGCAACTTCGTGCTGTTCTTCGGCATCCTCGTGGTGATGATGATCAAGGACATGCACATCGCCATGTATGTGCTGCTGATGATCCCGTTACTGTTTGGCGCCACATTCTGGTACCTGAACTTCATGAAGAAGTACTGGCGTGAGTCCCGGGCCCAGGTGGCGATCGTGATCGGCTACATCTCGGAGTACATGCAGGGCCTGGATGTGATCCAGCAGTTCAACTACCAGAAGCGCGCCCGCGAGCGGATGGCCGAAGTCAACATGGGCAAGTACCGCATTGACACCCTCAGCCAGTACATCGAGTACGGCTTCTGGGCCGGCTTCATCTTCGGCGAGATCATCGCGATCTGCGTCGTACTGGTTGTCAGCGTGCAGGGTGTGGTGGCCGGCACGGTCAGCCTCGGCATCCTCGTGATGTTCATCGAGTTCATCCGCCAGATGTTCCAGCCGATCATGGAACTCTCAGGCCAGCTGAACTTCGTACAGCGCGGTCTGATCTCGGTGGAGCGCGTGTTCGGCATACTCGAGACGGAGATTTCCATCAAGGACGGCCCGCGGGACCCCGCCGAG
>JAHEFU010000009.1 GCA_024645305.1 Planctomycetales bacterium | reverse complement strand
TCAATCTGCTTTTCCTCATAGGCCTGATTTGCGGCGAGGTAGTCCTGCTCAGCACTGATGCCCTTCTCCACGAGCATCTGCTCGCGGTCCAGGGTCTGTTTCAGGAGTTCCAGCTGGCTGAGAACAGCCAGGTAGTTGCTCTTGATCTGGGCCAGTTCCATGCTGTCAATCGACAGCATTACGGCCCCGGCTGCCACGTGGTCGCCGAGCCGGTAATGCACCTGCCTGACAATACCCGGAATGCGCGGGATGACATGTGTGATTTCATCCTCATTGATGCCGATCTCGCCTGTCATTTCCAGCTCCCGGCCCAGGCTGCCCGCCCCGGCCGGTGCCGAGGTGATGCCCAGTTCGTTGATCTGCCCGATGCTCAGGCTGATTCCGGCTGGCTCCTCGGCTGCGTGGTCATGCCCGGCATGCTCATCCTCCGCAGGTTCCGTCTCCGCATCGTGGTCATGTCCCGCATGCTCATCCTCCGCATGCTCCGCGTCCGCATCGTGGTCATGCCCGGCGTGCTCATCCGCGACGGGTTGCGGTTCCGCGGGGGCGCTGTGGTCATGTCCGGCATGCTCGTCCTCTGCAGCAGCCACAGTTGTCCCTGTTTCGCCGGCACCGTTGTTTGGACAGCCGCTGAGCAGCAGGCAGCCGAGCAGGGCAGTCAACCATATTGAGTTATTCGTTGTCATTGTCTTGTTCCTCAGGGTCAGGTGTGCCGGCCATTGCCATTTCCAGCGGCTGGACCGTGCTGTCCTGTCGGGCAATCGCCACCCAGTCCGTCATGTCCGCATTCAGCAGGGCCTCGATTTCGGCCAGCTGCAGGATGTATTCCGTCAGCGCAGCTGTCTGCTCGCTTTCCAGTTCCAGGACAGTGCGCTGGGCATCCAGCACATCCAGCAGATCGAACTTGCCGTAACGGTAGCCTTCCTCCGTCAGGGCCAGCGCTTCGCTGGCGGCAGGCAGCAGGCTGGCACTGTACGCCAGGTAGTTCTGCTGGGCATGCCCTGCCTGGCTGTGCAGGACTGCCAGCTCCGTCTCAAGCTCCAGCCGCGAGGCCGCCCGCCTCTGCGCCACATTCTCGCGGCGATGGAAGGCCGCGTTGATGGTGCCTTCATTGCGGTCATGGATGGGCAGCTCCCAGGCCACTCCGACCTTGAACACCGTCTCCTGGATCTCATTGAGCCGGGTAATCCCGCCGAACAGGGCCAGATCGGAAACCGAGTTGGCATTCTCCAGTTCAAGCAGGGCGCCCAGGGCCAGGTACTCCGCGTCGTAGCGTGCTATGGCTGGCAGTTCATCAATGAGCAGCTGCAGCTCACTGAGCGACTCCAGCTGCAGGCCTCCGGCCTTCGTGACCTCCACCCGCTGGAAATCGACAACTGTCCGGCCACAGGCAGCCGCCAGTTCCTGCAGGGCTTGCCGGCTGCTGCGGTCCGCGCTGTCCAGCTGCAGGTCAAGCCTCGCCAGCTCGATATCCAGGCGCTCAAGCTCCAGGCGGGCACTGCGACCGGCATCGACACGGGCCGCCACGGTTTCATAAATGTGCTGCAGAAGCGCCCGATACCCCGCCAGCTGTTCCAGTGCGTACTGAGATACCTGTGCGCCGGCATAAGCCCGCCGTACACGGGACTGGATCTCATGCTCCAGCTGGGCGATGTCCCAGGCGATCAACTCGCTCTCCAGCCGCGCCGTCATTTCCCGCAGGCTGCGCTTGCCACCTCGTTCCAGCGGTTGTGTGTATGTAATTGAGCTGGCCAGCGAACTGAAGCCACTGGCTTCATCTGTGCCACCGAATTCCTCGAGTTCGATTTCCACTTCGGGATTCGGCTTGCGCCCTTGCTGCCAGGCTTCACTGCCCAGGGCCTGCTGCTCGCGGCGCAGGGCGGCCAGCCCGGGATGGTCGGCAACTGCCCGCTGCAGGGCCTCCTGCAGGAGGAGCAGATCCGTCGAGTCGATGGCAGCCGCCGGATCCACCGCCGGTCCATCATCCGGATCCAGACTCACCTGGGCAGTGGCATCCCCCGCAGGTGCACTGTGTTGCGCGTTGCCATCCGAAATCTGTCGGTCGATCTCGACCTCAGTCACGGTGGTGTCTGCCCAGGCCGCCTGTAGCGGCAGTCCGCCCAGCAGCAGTAATATGAGCATGCATATGCCTCGGGGGCACGAAAAGTTCAGCATTGTCTTCTCCAGTGGATTGTGTTGTCAGCAACTGGCTGGCACGGCAAAGCATGCCGGAGAAGACTTTCTAGATCAGCAGTTGAGTGCTGTTGGTGATGAGGAGGTCCAGGTCAGGTGGAGGATCCGGCCCGGGCCTGGGGAGGGCCGCACTGCCTGCGGGCAGCCAGTGTAATGGCGCGGACGCCAGGTTGTAGAGGCAGCCGCCCGAAATGGCCTGTCCCGTGGGACTGAGCTGCTGCGCACGCTGTACAACCTGGTTGTTGTGGATCAGCTGGTCGCGGCAGGCGGCGCAATGCCGGTGATCGGCAGCCGTGATTCCAGCGCTGTCCTGAGCGCCTGAAAGCCCTGGCATTTCGTCATGCTCCGTGCATTCGTCGCAGACTACCACAGCACCGGACAGACACTGTCCATTGAGGGCCTGCTCCAGTCGGGGCTGCTGACCGGTTTCATGGCACAGCACAAGCTGCGCAGGTGCTGCTGCATTGAGCAGCAGCAACAGCACGCTTAAGCGCACTACCGCACGGGTGAACAGCTGGTGTCCTGTCTTCCTCAAATTCATGCCTATCCTGATCCGGATTGCCGGGGCAACCAGCCGGAAGATTAGCATCATAACAAAGGCGAGTCAATCACATTGGATCTGACGCTCCGTTCCAGTCTCAGGCTGGCCTGATTCTGCATCGGGCTGTAAGGATACCTGTCTTATACTTCAGCGCAGCGAACATGGACGAGTTTGACCCCTCAGACGAAGGCAATCCGCCAGGCGCGGAACGTGAAGCCCTGCGCAGAATCTGCACCGGCCTGCTGATCATTGCCGCCTGCCTGCTGGGCTGCTATGCCCTGCTGGAAATCACGGCCCGCCAGAGGATCGGACTTGGTGAACTCGCCCGTCTGCCTGTGATCGAAGACTGGTACCAATCACATGCCAGCTCCGCAGAGCAGCATGTTGTGGTCCTGGGAGATAGCCTCGGACGCTCGGCCTTCAACGCTCGCACCTTCAATGAAGAGTATGCAGGCCGGCTCCCCGGTGCCCTTAACCTGGCAAGCTCGGCCCGGACGTACCCGGAGATGCTGCTGGAGATCGGCCGCAGGGCACTGGTGGATGCGACGGTTATCTTGTTCATTTCCCCCGTGACCAGCTTCAGCCCAGCCAAGCTGGAACTGAACCCGCGCAAGGCCAATGTCTATGGCATGCTGGGCCTGCCGCAGCAGCTCGATGACAACATTGCACAGTACGGCACGCCGCTGGATGCGGCATCCCTCAGGCATCTGCGGCTTCCCCGCTGGAGGCATGTGCTGGAATCCCGCTGGCGCCTGCCGGAGTATTGCAAGGACAGCCTGCAGATCTCGCTCGGGCCGCAGCGGGAGCGGCACCGTTACCTGCTCGGGGACTACAACCGCGACCTGCTGTACCCGGCCTTCGGTACCACTGGCGAGGCGGACACGATTACCCGGCAGCTGGCTGACAGGCTGGCACTGCTGGAAAGCCCGGAATACTGCGGCTTGGATGACCTGCGTTGCCAGGGGGCCCTGCGTGATGTCGCCAGGGGCCTTGCTGACAACTCAGCGCACCTGCTCGTGGTGATGTATCCGCTGCAGCCTGAATACCGCAGCTGGCTGGCAGAGAATCATCCGGAATACTCTGCGCAATGGCTGGCGGAGCTGCTCGGCCCCCGGACTGACATCCTCGACCTGTCACTCCATGATGCAGCGGGACTGTTCCGGGATGACCTGCACATCAGTGATGATGCATCAATTGCCCTGACCCTGCGCATCGGCGAGCACCTGCTGGCAGAGGATGGCGGCGCCTAGATGCTGTTCCCCAGCCAGCAGTTCGCCCTGTTCATGCTGCTGCTGCTCGCGGTGCTCTTCCTGCTGCGGGCCCAGCCGGTGCGCCGGCTGCTGCTGCTCGTTGCCAGTTACCTGTTCTACATGGCCTGGAACCCGGCCTTCATCCTGCTGATCATCCTTTCCAGCCTGGTTGACTGGTTCGTGGGGAAGGCCCTGGACAGGGAGCAGGACAGCTCGCGGCGCTTCAGGTGGCTGCTGCTGAGCCTTGTTGCCAACCTGGGACTGCTGGGCTGGTTCAAGTACAGCGGCTTCCTTTCCGCTTTTCTGCTGTCATTCGCAAGAGCAGCAGGCCTGGACTGGGAATGGCAGATGCTGGCAGTCACCCTGCCGGTCGGCATTTCGTTCTACACCTTCCAGACGCTCTCCTATTCAATTGACATCTATACCCGGCGCATCCGGCCTGCGGGCAGCCTGCTGGATTACGCCCTGTACGTGGCCTTCTTTCCCCAGCTGGTGGCCGGCCCGATCGTGCGGGCCAGTGAATTCCTGCCACAGTTGTCCCGCGGCATCAGTCTCTGCCTGACACCGCAGGCAGTGCAGCTGATCGCGGGGGGCCTAGTCAAGAAGGTGGTGATCGCGGACAACCTGGCGCCATATGTCAATGTGGTCTATTCCAGCCCACGGGATTTCAGCAGCGCAGATGTATTTCTGGCAACACTGTGCTATTCCACGCAGATCTACTGTGACTTCTCCGGCTATTCGGATATCGCCATCGGCATCGCGGCAATCTTCGGACTGCAACTGCCCCGCAACTTCAATTACCCATATTTCGCGCAGTCAGCATCCGATTTCTGGCGGCGCTGGCATATGACACTCTCCCGCTGGCTGCGGGACTACCTGTACATCCCGCTGGGTGGCAACCGCCACGGCAGGGCACGCACCATTCTGAACCTGATGCTGACCATGCTGCTGGGCGGACTGTGGCACGGCGCCGGCTGGACCTTCATCCTGTGGGGAGCCTGGCACGGGCTGCTGCTCGTGCTGCAGCGGCTCAACCCCCTGGCGCACCTGCTGGCCTCGTCACGGCTCAGGCTGCCCATCAAGTTCCTCGGCTGGATAGCCCTGCAGTACTGCGTGCTGCTGGGCTGGGTGATGTTCCGCGCCAGCGACTGGGAGGACCTTCGCTGGGCACTCGGGCAGATGCTGCAGCCGCAGGGCGGCTGGTCACTGTCCCGCCCGGCTGGAGTGGAAATGTTCACCGTACTTGGCGTGCTAAGCATATTCTGGCTGTGCCACGGCCTGCTGTACTTCAGACAGCGCACCAACAGGCAGGCGGCAGGCTGGTCCACTGCCTGGGCCAGTCTGGCACTGAGTACTGTGCTGCTCTGCCTGCTCTGGCCGGCCGCTTCGCCGCCTTTTATTTACTTTCAATTCTAAAATCGGTAAATTAACTTTCACTTAACGGAGATTACATGAATTTTGAGCAATTACCTTTTAATTTCTACATTGTCCTGATAAAATCTGGGGTATAGAACGCTATCGGACTTTGGGCCGATTGCTTCAATTTAGAGCGGAGAGAAAGATGGCAGACAGCAAGAATGTCAATACTGACAAGCTGGAAACGTCCATTTCCAGTTTTCTCAGTGATGACACACGGATTCATCAGATGTCTATGTCGATTGATCGCACGACCCAGATGGTCGCGAATCTGCGTGAACTCGACCGCATCTATGACTCTGAAATCACCATGGCTCATGGCCAGCGCAAGTATGCGTTGATGCATGAGAAAATGGTGAAGATGGAGAAAATCCGTAACGGAGACAACGTCTCGTTCAATATCGGCCACTGACTCCGACCATGCGCTAATTGCAACGCTGGTCGGCACGATTTTGTGTGACCAGATTTTTTCGTTCCTGAAATGTAGCGTTAGTCCGTGCTGGTGGATTTCCTGCTAGATGTAGTCTGGAATCAAGCCCCCTGAATCCGAATCTGAGCTGGATCCCTGCTCACTGACCTCCATCTTCAGCATGCATCCATTCTTCGGCCAGCTTCACCACATCTTCCGGCACGGCATGGGCTCCCTCGAATTCATGCCAGGTCACATCATGGCCAGCTGCCAGCAGGACGTCTCGCAACGCCTGGCCTTCTGTGAACGGCACAGTGGTGTCCTGATTACCATGCGCTATGAACCAGCGCAAACCATCCGGGTGGTCTTCCAGCAGGCCCCTGCCGATCAGGAAGTCCCAGAGTGAACCTCCGAAGAGGATCGCTCCATCGACCAGTTCAGGGCTGCTGAGACCTTCCAGGGCTGACATCATTGCGCCCTGGGAGAAGCCCAGCAGGTAAACCGAGTTGATGTTGTGGGTGCGCCGCATAGTGCCTATCACTTCGTCCAGATAAGCCTGGCTGTTAGCAAAGCTTTCCACGGGCAGCCCCATCCCATTGGTCCAGCCTCCCCAGGAATACCCCACCGCACCTGAAGATGCAAACGCATATGGCCCCTGCGGACAGATGTATATGAAGTCAGGGCTGCTGAAGCGATCGCGCAGGACGAGGAAACTCTCGGGATTGCTGCCAAAGCCATGCAGGCCCACGACCAGGCGGTAGGAGGCTGCCGGGTCATAATCATCGGGATAGACCACTCGCGCCCGGTGGAAAGTCTCCGCCGGAAACTGCAGCAGCCTGCCCTGCGCGGCCTGCCGCTCCTCAATCTGAGCCACAAGACCAGCGACCAGGGTGCTGAACCCCTCGTTCCCTCTCTGCAAGCTGAAGTCAGGGTCATTCTGCAGCGAGTGTGCATTCTCAAACCCGTTGTCAACCGCGATCTGCAGGTAACTCCCTGCCAGCTCCGCCTCCCCCAGCAGTCCGTAGCAGCAGGCCAGGTTGTACAGCGTGTCACTGTCACCGCCATTTCGCCTCAGAACCAGGTGGTAGAACTGCGCCGCCCTTTCGAAGTCACCGGCGGCATAGGCCCGCCAACCCTGGCTGGTGTAGTCCTGCGCCGTGCCACTGAGTTCCTCTACCAGTGCCGGATCGAGGATATCCAGGCCTGCCAGCTCCGCGCTGTAGTCGGTATCCGGCTGTTCCTGAGCCGGACTGGCCGAACAGAGGATGCTGCAGGACAGCACGACGGCTGTGAGAAATCGCAGCCAGGAAATGGGTCCGCGTTGAATGGTGGGTGTGCTCATCTGCAACTCCTTGACTTCCAAGATCAATATGCCACGGAGTTCAGATTAACTGCTGCCTAGAGCTTGAGGCAAGCTGTGGTCAGTTAGCCATTGCAGGAATGGCCTGCATCAGGTGCTGCCGCCCTGGCAATCCCGCGCTGGATATCCTGTGACCGGAGCAGCCAAGGAGAACTGCGAATCAGTATCCATTCTGGCAACAGGCCACGGAATCCCCGCAGTCGGGGGTCAGCCCCGCACTCAGACCAGCTGGGCCTTGCCTTCGCAGGGCTTGACCTGCAGGGCCACCAGGATCTTTGTCAGGGGGCAGAAGCCGGTGAAGCTGGCCTGCAGCATGTTCACACCCACAAACGCGCTGAGCAGATACCAGCCCGGGGCAATGTAATGACCGAGTCCCAGCCCCGCCAGCACGAGAAATCCTGCAACCCTGAAGATGATTCTTTCACGACACATGTTGAACCCCTGACCAAAAAACTATCAAGGATAATATACCCCTGCAGTACAGGCTTATTGCAGAAAACTGATATTTCATATCTAAGATAAATAAGTTTCCACAACTGGTGGTAGATCAATGTGGAGGATTCAAGTGGGCAACAAACTGAGACAGAAACAAGGACGGCTTTTGCTACTTCCGCTGCTGGCAGCATTGTCAGCTTTGACCGCCTGCCCGGCGGGAGGTGAAGCGGAAACCTCACATGTCGCGGATGCAGAAATCCGCGATGTGCGGACAACGCTTGTGGAAAGCCGCGATTCCTCCGCATTCATTGAGCTGACAGGAACGGTGACTGGGCGCAGCAGTGTGCCGTTGACAACCAAGCTGATGAGCGAGATCACCCAGCTGGTGGTTGAGGAAGGCCAGGTCGTCAGCCAGGGCCAGGTCCTCGTCATGCTTGACGACAGTGATATTGCCGCGATGCGCTCCGAAGCGGCCGCCTACCGCGCCGAAGCCCGGGCAGCGCTCGGGGAGGTCGAGGCTGTGCAGAGCCAGGCGGAAGCCGGGGTGCTGCAGGCCGAGGCCGGACTGGCGCAGGCCACTGCCGCATTGGCTGATGCTGAGCTTGATGAGCAGCGAATGGCGCTGCTTTTCGCAAAGGATGTAGTGGCCCGCTCCCAGCTGGACAAGGCGGAACTGGGTGTGAAGCTCGCTCGGGAGTCCGTCCAGCAGGCGGAAGCCGGAGTGGCCCAGGCCCGGGCCGGTGTCCAGCAGGCGGGCAGCCGCACACCGCAGGTTGAAGCAAAGCAGAAGCAGGCAGAGGCCCGGGACATGCAGGCCGCCGCCATGCAGGAGTACGCCGTGCTGCGGGCACCTTTTGACGGCATTGTCAGCGCCCGTTACTTTGAACAGGGGCAGTTATCAGTACCCGGCCAGCCGATCCTGGTGCTGGAACCCACTGGGGTCCTGCGGGTGCGGTTGGCGCTGCCGGACAAGTTGGCAGCGGGACTCACTTCAGGGGACAGCCTTGACGTGGAGATCGATACCCCCGAGGGCAGTGTCCTGCGTAGCGGGACGCTTGTCGTGCTGGGAGCCAGTGCCGATCCGGCAAGCCGTACTGTGCTGGCGGAGCTGGAATTGAATGACAGTACGGGATTGCTCAGCGGGCAGTTCGTCAGGGTCCGCGTACCGGGCAGTCGCCGCAACAGCCTGGGCATCCCGGCATCAGCAGTCGTGCGTGAAGGCGAACTGAGTTTCGTCTGGCGCGTATCCTCCGGCGGCCTGCTCACGAAGGCGCCCGTGGATCTCGGTGCCAGCACAACAGACACAGTGGAGATCGTCCGCGGAATCTCCGCCGGCGACAGGGTTGTTGTCAATCCCGGTCCCGGATTGTATGCCGGAGCGCGGATCGCTGCATCATCCGGTCACGAGGAGAACTAGCCATGCAGCCAGGGGAACACGACACGGAGGTCGGCAGCTCCGGCCAGGCACCCGCTGACCAGCTGGAAGCAGGGATCAACCAGCGCCTGAACATCGGCGGTCTGATCGCCCAGGCATTCATTGACAACAAGACCACCTTCCTCGTGATGGTGGCCGCCTTCATCTTCGGGCTGTTCGCGCTGTTCGTCACGCCGCGCGAGGAGAACCCGCAGATCAGCGTGCCCGCTGTCAACGTGATCGTGCCCTTCCCCGGGGCTTCGCCGCAGGAGATCGAGAACCTGGTCACGGCCCCACTGGAGCGGCGGATCTGGAACATCAAGGGTATTGAGCACGTTTACTCCATCAGCTATCCCGACTTCGCGGTCGTCACCGCGCAGTTCCTCGTCGGTGAGGAGCAGGAGGAAAGCGTCTTCAAGGTCTACAACCAGGTCTACTCCAACCTGGACAGCCTGCCCGCCGGCACGCAGCAGCCGCTCGTCAAGCCCGTTGACATCAATGACGTGCCGATCGTCGCCATCACCCTGTTCAGTGAGGAGCATGACAGCCACGACCTGCGTGTCGCCGCCGAGCGCCTCGAGCAGGGCCTGCGGCAGATCCCCGGCACGAGCAGCAGCGTGATCGTCGGCGGGGACGGACGCGAAATCACGATAGAACTCGACCCCGTGCGGGCCGCAGCCTTCGCGATTGACCCGCAGATGATCGCCACGGCCCTGCAGGGCGCCAATGTGCGCCTGCCGAGCGACCGGCTGGAACTCGGCGATGAACGCCTGCTCGTACGCTCCGGCCAGTTCCTGCGCAATGCTGAGGATGTCGGCAACACGGTCCTGACGACTCGGGGCAGCAACGTGCCGGTCTACCTGCACGACGTGGCTACGATCACGGACGGCCCCGCTGAGCAGTCCAACGTCAGCCGCCTGAGCTTCGGACCGGCCGCCCACAGCCTCAGCCTCGAGGGCCACGGCCTGCACGGCAGCTTCGTCGGGCCGGAGCTCGAGCTGGCCGGCCACAGCTACAATGCGGTCACGCTGGCGATTGCCAAGCAGAAGAGCACGAACGCCGTGCAGATCTCCGAGGCACTGATTGAGCGCATGGACCAGCTGGCACCGCTCTACCTGCCGGAGGGTTCCGGCTTCATCATCACGCGCGATGACGGCGAGGGTGCCAACCATGCCGTCAACGAACTGATCACACACCTCACCTGGGCCATCGTGATCGTGCTGGGCCTGCTGATCATCGCCCTGGGCTGGCGCGATGCCGCAGTGGTGGCCCTGGCCATCCCGCTGACCCTGCTCGTCACGCTCGGTGTGGGCTTCCTCGCCGGACAGACCATCAACCGCATCACTCTGTTCGCCCTGATCCTCAGCCTCGGCCTGCTGGTTGACGACGCCATTGTCGTGGTGGAGAACATCCACCGCCACCTGAAGATGTGCCCACCCGGCCAGAGCCGGATCCGCACCTGCATCCTCGCTGTCAACGAAATCAGCAGCCCCACGATCTATGCCACCTTCACCGTCGTGCTCTCGATGATCCCGATGGCCTTCGTGACCGGGATGATGGGGCCCTACATGGCCCCGATTCCCTTCAACGTACCAGTGGCGATGATTGTCAGCCTGATCGTGGCCTTCAAGGTCACGCCCTACCTGGCCCTGCGCTGGCTCAAGCCCGAGACGGAGGGCGCGGAGGTCTGCGACACCGAGCTGACGCACGGCGCCGACCCGCGCCTGCTGGCCTTCTACCGCCGCACGCTGACGCCCCTGATCGAGAGCCCGGCCCGCCGCAATACCCTGTTCGCGATCCTCATCCTGGCGCTGCTGGTGAGCTTCACCTTCCCGATGTTCCAGTGGGTCAAGTTCCGCATGCTGCCCAAGGCCAACAAGAACACATTCCTCGTGACACTGGATATGCCCGCCGGGGCCAGCCTGAACGCCACGGACAGTCTCGTCAGTGAGCTGGAGGACCGGCTGCTGCAGTATCCGGAAGTCAGCTCACTCGTGACCACCGTCGGCACCGGCAGCGTGATTGACTTCAATGGCCTGCTGCGCGGCACATCCTTCCGCAGCGATGCCTCCCAGGCGGACATCCGTGTCAACCTGACCCGCAAGGAGGACCGCCATATCGCCAGCGAGCAGATCGTGCGCGACCTGCGCCCCGAGCTCGCCGCGCTGGCCCTGCAGCGCCAGGCGATCCTGAAGCTCGTGGAGGACCCGCCCGGGCCGCCCGTGCGCTCCACCGTGCTCGCCGAAATCTACGGCCCCTACGGTGAGGGCCAGCGGGCCGCCGTCAGCAATGTACGCCAGCTGTTCAGCGAGACCGCCGAGGTCGTGGACATTGACGACTCGGTGAGTACCGCCGCCCGGGAGCTGCGCATCGAGGTTGACCGGGACCGGGCCGAGAGTTCCGGCCTGAAGGTCAGCGACGTGGCCACCGCGCTGTACGCGGCCCTCTCGGGCTACGAGATCACGGCCCTGCACGATCCCGCCGGGACGGTGCAGACACCCGTCGTACTGCGTTTCCCACCCGCCTACCGCAGTCAGCCAAGCGATCTTGACAACGTTGTACTGCCCTCCCCGCAGGGCAACGTGCCCCTGTCGAGCATCACGCGGATGACAGAGGGTGAAGCACTGCGGCCGATACACCACAAGAACCTGCGCCAGGTGAGTTATGTCTACGGCGAGATGGGCGACCGCAGCAGCGTGTATGCCATCCTCGAAATGATGGGCCGGATGCAGGAGCAGCCGCTGTCCCCGGCCTATGAGCTTGTCTGGGAGGGCGAGTGGGACCTGACCCTGAAGGTCTTCCGCGACCTCGGACTGGCCATGGGCGTTGCCATCCTGCTGATCTACCTGCTGATGGTGGGGCGCTTCCACAGCTTCACTGACCCGCTGGTGATCCTCGGCGCAGTCCCGCTGACAATGCTTGGTGTGCTGCCGGGCTTCGCGATTCTTGGCAACTTCGACATCTACTTCAGCGCCACGGGCATGATCGGCGTGATCGCGCTGGCCGGCATCGTGGTGCGCAACTCCATCATCCTGATCGAGTTCATCCAGGATGCGCTCAATGAAGGCGTGCCGCTCAGGGATGCGGTGATCCTCGCCGGGGCGATCCGGACCCGGCCCATCGTGCTCACGGCACTGGCGGCCATCGCCGGTATGCTTGTGGTTGTCAGCGACCCGGTCTGGAGCGGCCTGAGCTGGGCGCTCTTGTTCGGTATCATCGCGAGCACCACACTGTCCCTGCTGGTGATCCCGCTTCTGTACTACCTGGCCAAGCGGGATACCGTCGCCTAGTGGATGGGAAGTGGTGGGCGCTACAGGATTCGAACCTGTGACCTCATCGGTGTGAACGATGCGCTCTAGCCAACTGAGCTAAGCGCCCCAGTCCCGCCAATTCGACGGGAGGGATATTATGCCAGAAAACAGGGGGAAAGCAAAGATTGGAGGTCATTCCCATGGAATGACAGGAGGCCAGTGCCTTGCACTGGCGGCATACCGCACTCCATCCTAAAAAACCCGGACAGGCCACAGGCTTTCCATCGTGTCAGGCCATCGGCCTGACCTCTGGAACCTACTCAGACAGATCCGCATCCGCCAGGCTGGCGCCTTCCAGCCGACAGTCTGCTAACTTCGCTCCCCGCAGGTCCGCGCCGTCCAGCTGGGCAGCATTCAGGTCCGCGCCGCGCAGGTCAGCATTCCTGAACACGGCCTCCCTGAGGTTTGCTCCGCTCAGATCCGCGCGCCGCAGGTCGGCACCCGAGAAGTCCCGGCCCTGCAGCTGGGCCCCGCGCAGACTCAGTCCGCGCAGGTCGCGGCCATGGAAGTCCTCATGCTCATGGACGTGCATTTGCATGTGCACGGTGCCCCAGCGGCTGCCCCGCCTGGGCAGGCCCTCGCTTGCCAGCTGCTCAATGCTTGAGCGCGAGATGCGGCGTTCATGGCGCACGATCTCCATGTCGCGGAACAAAAGGCGTCCCTCGCTGCAGAGCTGCTGCAGCCGCTGGCGACGGAGCCGCTGGCCGCTCAGTCGCTCCAGCAGTTCCGCCGCCTCGGTTGTTGTCAACCAGTCGTCTTTCATCGCTTCACCTGTCCGTCTCAGGACAGATATTCCGGGAGCAGTGCCGTGTTATCCAGCTTGGCAACTTCCAGCTGCTCCTTCGTCAGGTTCAGGGCCTTGCTGAGGTCAAGGCCGCGCAGGTCGGCATCATCGAGTCTGGCCCCGGCGAAGTCCGCATTGTCCACACTGCAGTTGCGCAGGTTGGCCTTGCTGAGGTCGGCCTTCTTGAGGCGTGCGTCACTGAGGTCGGCACCTCCGAGGTTTGCTCCCCCGAGCAGGGCCCGGCTGAGACGGGCCTCACGCAGGTCAGCACTTCCCAAGTTGCTGCCACGCAGGTCGCTGCGCTGCAGGCGGGCCTTGTGCATGTTGGCGGCACTGAGATTGGCACCGCTGAAAGTGCAGGATTGCAGCCGTGCACTTCCCATGTCAGCACCGTCCAGGTTGGCACCGGAAAAACTGCAGGAACTGAAACGGGAACTGCTCAGGTCCGCTGAGGCCAGGTTGCAGCCCGTCAGGTCACAAACCTCGAGCTGCGCCTTGTTGAAGCTGGCACCTGCGAAATTGCTGCCGTTCATGTCCACTTCAACAAAGCTGCGGCCAGCGAAGTTTGCCCGGGCGGCATTGATGCCGCGCATGCTGCGCTGTTTTTCTCCTGTTCCCGATGAGTCCTTCAGCTCCTGCTCGAGTGTCTGGCCTGCCTCCTGCATGGCACTGTCAATCGCCTCGCCGATCTGGCTGGCCAGCCTGCTGCCGAATCCCTTTCCGAGGATCGGGATCTCGTCCAGCTTGCTGAGCTTCTCCAGCTTGTGGCGCACACGCTCCAGCTTCGCCTGCTCCCTTTCCACACTGTGTCTGCTCTTCCTGCCGGAAGCACTCTTCTTGCAGCCGATGCTGAATGTGAACGACTTTCCCTTTGCCTTGCTGGCGGCATTCCCGCTGCTGCTGCCGTCCCCATAGGGATCGCCGGCGTCAAAGTCATCGACTGCATCAGGATCGGCACTGGCCTGGGGGGGATCATCATCCTGGAGTTCCGTATTCAGCAGGTCATCCAGTTTTCCGGCTCCGGCGATGAATACATTTACGTCCGGATCTGTGTCTTTGTGCGCGCCGGACTGGCGCTTGTCCTTCTTTACCATTTTGTCCTCGCTTCGCTGCCTGTGCCCTGGGGCTTCAGGCCTTACGCGTTACTGCTGTAAGTCTAGACGAGGCCTTCTGCGAGAAAGTTGCAGGGAGTCGCACTTACTGGCGGAATAGCACCAGATAACTTCGCTGGATGAACCAGAAGGCGCCGCTGACCCCGATCAGATAAGCGGGCGCGGGCCTGAGCCAGGCCGGAAGCTCCAGCCGCAGTTTACGCAGGGGGATGAGCAGCGCGAACACAGCGGCCACGAAGGCCAGCTGACCCAGCTCCACTCCGACATTGAAGCACAAAAGCGCCAGCGGGATCTCAGAGTGCGGCATCCCGATCAGGTTCATGCCCCCCGCGAAGCCGAAACCATGCAGCAGCCCGAAACTGAAAGCCACGAGCCAGGGCAGGCGGATCGCCAGGCTGCTTTCGCCTCGCAGCTTATGCACCACCTCCGGGCCGAGGAACAGGATGCTCAGGGCGATCAGGGCCTCGATCGGCGCCGGTGGCAGGTTGACAAAACCAAGGGCCGCCATGGCCAGGGTCAGGCTGTGAGCCAGGGTGAAGGCCGAGATCGTCTTGATGAGGGGCATGGTTCCGCTGACAATCAGGAGCAGGCCGAAGACGAACAGCAGGTGGTCCACCCCGTGCAGGATATGCTCGAACCCCATCACGATGAACTCCTGCACCGTACGCCAGGCCCCCCGCTCACCGCGCAGCTCAAGCTGCGGATCGGTGCTGCGCACGATGGCACTGTAGCTGGAGCCGTCCAGCCGCGTGACCCGCACGAAGACCTCGGTGACAATGCTTTCCAGTCCGGGGAACCTGACAACGCTGCCGTCTATCCCCGGGGGGGGAATCCGCAGCGACTGGCGCAGCTGGTCGCCATCCGCCAGGCTGCGCTCGGACGGAGCACCAAGGGCTTCCCATGCATCCGGGATTGCCAGGCTGACGGGATATGCACCGGGTCCGGTCGGCGGCGGGGTCTTCCAGCTCAGCTCGTAGACATCTGCCTGCACCTGTACGATATTCAGCAGGCAGGGTGTGCTCTGATGGGCCTGTGCCGCCGAGGGGAATGCGACCAGCAGAAGCAGCAGGCGCAGGCGCAGGCGGAGGCGGATCACTGGCCGGCCT
Source organism: Planctomycetales bacterium (assembly GCA_024645305.1). Classification (GTDB taxonomy): domain Bacteria; phylum 4484-113; class 4484-113; order 4484-113; family JAFGCY01; genus JAHEFU01. Next base: position 11,722 of record JAHEFU010000009.1, on the reverse strand, counting down.
CCGCTTCCCCAGATGTGCTGTTCAGCACATCAGTTGCCGGAATGTCCAGGGTGACTGGCGCTATCTCTATGGTGTAGCGTGTACGGATCCTGTCCAGCTCGCGGTCCAGCCGAGCGCGGAGCTGGGCGTCCACCCAGTCCCGTTCCACGTCAGTGCGGACCTCATCCAGGCTGAGATTGCGGCCGGCACGGCGCTCCTCTATGAACACCAGATGCACGCCATAGCTGGATGTCACCGGCCCGCTCCAGCGGCCGACCGGCAGATCCAGCAGGGCATCCGCGAACAGGGGATCAAACTGCCAGCCGATCTCGCTGAGCGCGACCAGTGGCAGGTTCGGCGGCAGGCTGCCCGGATCACTGAGGGCCTGCACCATGCCGAGATCCTCATCCCCGCTGAGCTGCTCCAGCAGCAGGCTGGCATCCAGCTCTGCCTCGCCGTCCCGCTGCAGCGGATCCAGGTAGATCTGCCGGAAGCTCAGGGCATCCTCCGCCCGGTAGCGATCCTGCTGCTCCTGAAGGAACTGTTCCAGTTCCGCCTCTCTGGGCTCGGGTGGCTCGCTGCCATCATCCAGCAGCAGTTCGTACTTGCTCTGCAGGTGGTCACGGATCAGCTGGTCCTCACGGTCGAGGCCCAGCGCCCGGGCTTCGCGTACACAGACTTCCGTCCTGACGTAGTCGTCTATCAGATCCTGCAGCTCGGCAGGGCTGGGCTGGCGCTGGTAGTCCAGTTCAAATGTGGCTGCCAGCACGGCGATGCGTTCAGCGTCCACCCGGATTATGTAGCCACTGTCGTCCTGCGGGGCAGAGCGCAGCATGGAAAAAGCGAACAGCAGCCCGCCGATCAACAGGAACTGCAGCAGTGGTTCATGCAGGATGGAACGCCGGGAGCCAGGTCCCGGCATGTGCTGCCCGCCAACTTCTGTGTCATGTTCTGCCATGCTGCGCTTTCCGGACGCACCCGGATGGCAGATTATGGCGCATGATCGGAATCGCGGAGGAAATCAGCAGTCTGTTTTCCGTCCTGCCAGGCCCCATCGCTACTTCATTTCACTGATGATGGCCGCGATTTCACCCGGCTCAATACCGCTGGAGGTGCTGACCTGGATGACATTATCAGGCTTGCCATCCCCGTCCACATCCTCACCGGCATTGGAGTCATTGCCAAAACCAAGCAGGATGTAGTCCTTGATCTCGTATCCGTCATACACGGGAATGTAGCTGATGTGGCCGTTGCGGGCCTTGCCGGCGGTGAAGGCCACGGGATGGGCCTGGACCTCGAACCAGTAAGGGTTGTAGAGAACATCATTGTGTTCATCCCGCAGCAGGTCCGATGTGAGGGAGGCGGGATACAGTCCCCCGTTCTGCCTGGCCCAGGTGACCAGGTTGACCTCCACACAGTGCACATTGCTGCGCACCACGGCATCATCCGGATTCTCCGCCGGAGCCTGGTTGCAGGCGCTCAGCATCAGGACTGCCAGCAACAAGATCAGGCATGCAGACTTGGACATGTTCCACCCCTGGAATCACCAGTAACTGATTGCAGTATACAGGGGGGGGCCAGCGAAAATCCACCATCATTCACGCGCCCTGCGGCTGCTGACAACTGTCCACTGTTTACCGATGGAAGTGGTGGGCGATACTGGATTCGAACCAGTGACCTCTACGATGTCAACGTAGCGCTCTAACCAACTGAGCTAATCGCCCCGATGATGGAGGCGGCGGGCGGAATCGAACCGCCGATAAAGGATTTGCAGTCCTCTGCCTTACCACTTGGCTACGCCGCCGCATCCCTGCCCGACGGAAGCCATGGAGCTCCCGCGGGAACAAGAATTATAACACTGCCGCGGGGAAGGTTGGAGTGTGGAGCTTGTAGGTTGGAGAAAAAACTCAGGCCTGCGGCCTGACAGGGGATGTTCTGGTCAAGTGAAGCTTGACACCTGCCCTCCACACTCCCCACTCCCCACTCCAAACTCCAGCCTCATAAAAAAACTCCCCGGAGCTACTACCCTCCAGGGAGTCTTGAGTTGGTGATTCGGGACCCGGGACATGCCCGGACCAAAACTACTACCTTGTTTACAGACCGATCGGATCATCCGGTGAACCCGGATCTCCCGGCGGGGGTACCGGTTCGGTCACGTCACCGTCAAAACCCGGCTCAATGCCGATCGGGAATCCACCGCCACCGCCGCCGCCCGGCGCACCGATGGGCCACATCCAGAAATCCATCTCCCGGTTGTAATCCTCAGGCCAGAGGCGGATGAAGATGTCCTCATAGCCAGCGCTCTGGATCAGCAGGTTGTACTCCACCTGAGCCAGGCTGGTGCTGTAGCGGCCGCTGCCGTCACTGATGACGTGGCTGTGGTAATCGCCGCCGAGCTCGTTCTCACGCGGCGTGAACACCATGTCGGCGCCGGCGATCGTCGAATCGTCATAGCCATCGAACACCGTGCCGCTCATGTTGCCGGTCGTGACATCCGGGGCGTCATAGGTCTCAAGCATCAGCTGCACGTTGCTTGCCAGTCCGTCCCTGATCTCCACATCGATGCTCATGGTCAGGTACCCGTTGCGGTAACCGCTGACCGTCCAGACGCCCGTGGGGACGTTGTCAATCACGAAATTGCCATTGCTGTCGGTATAGGTGAAGGGATCCACATTGGGCTGGGTCGCATTCACGAGCACATCGGGAATCGGGTTGCCGTTCTCGTCAGTCACGCGGCCTTCCACGGATCCGACCGGGATCTCCGGCAGGGTGATGGTCACGTCATTGGCGGTCGGTTCGGGATCCACTTCAACGTTGCTGCTGTAGGAGATGTGGCGGTAGGCGCTGGCGAACACGTAGTACGGTCCGGCCGGCACATCCTCGAAGCTGAAGGTGCCGTCGTCAGCCGCCCAGGTGCTGTAGTACCCGATGAAATCCGGGGCCACCATGGAGCTGCTGCGGCCGTTGCGCTGCTCCCAGAGGAAGCGCTGCAGCATGTTGTTGTCAAACTCGCTGCCGCCGCTGCCGCTGCCGTCGCTGTTGGAGCTGTCCTCGGAGAAGTCGGCGGCCGGTGCCATGGCACCTTCAAAGCCGCCTCCACCGGTGGAGCTGTCGTCCTCCCGGCTCTGTGGGGGTGCCGGGGCACCAACCGCATTGAAGACGTCCACGCCGTCCTCGAACATCACTTCCAGGCCCATGCCACCCGGCACGGCGATGCCGTTGCTGTAACCACCGCTGAAAACGTACTCGACATAGGCACCTTTGATCGGGGCACCGTTGTCATCCACGATCTGGCCGCTGATGCTGGTGAAGACGATCGGGTCGATGCTGATCTCCACATCAAGGTCAGTCGTGCGGCCATAGATCTCCTGGCTGAGGCTGCCATTGAGGTAGCCGTCCTTGTAGACATTGAACCAGGCACTGTAGCCGGCTACGCTGTCGGGAAATTCGAAGTAGCCGTCCGCATCGGTGACGATCTCCTGGTACTGCGGCTCATAGCGCCAGTAATCATTGATCGGGGCGGAGGTCTTCACTTCACGGCTGTCCACTTCATCATCACCGGGGAATCCCGGCTCGGACTGTCCGCCGCCGGTGTTCGGTGCCGTACTGTCAAAACCCATGTCATCGAAGTAGGGCATCGGTTCGGGGATGCCGAAGTATCCCGTATCAACCATCATGCTGACCATGGCATCGGCCACGCCCGCCCCGGAATCACTGTCCAGGATGCGGCCGCGCACGATGATGCCGTCACCGTTGCCGACCTGGCCCTTGCGGGTCAGTTCGATGTTGCGGATGCTGGTCTCGCCAGCAGCGATGCGCACCATGGCCATGCCGGGATAGTAATCCTCCACATTGGCCACGATGTTCCAGGTACCCGCGGAGACGCTGTCGAAGCTGAATACGCCACCTTTGCTGTGCGTGGTCTGGACTCCCCCGCTTTCGGAGAAGATGGTCACTTCAACGTTGTTCAGGCCCGTGCCGGACTTGTCGTCCGTCACGCTGCCTCCCAGGCTGCCGTCGCCCTCGCCGATGATGGTCGGATCGAAGCGCATCACAAGATCCTGGTTCTGCACGGGGATCACATTGCGGCTGCCGACCACGACACCATTGGTGCCAAGAGAGATTTCATTCTCAACCTGTACGCCCTTGGGGAACTGGTCACGGCGCAGGGTGAATGCACCATTGCCGTCGGTCGTGACACCGGTTTCCTGGCCTTCCACCCGCACCTGCAGGTTGCTCAGGGGATTGCCGTTGTTGCCGAAGGCCACAGCAGTCATACGGTCAAAGTTATCCGGCGGGGCAGCCGGCCCTCCGCCGCCACAGGATGCCAGCAGCATGGCGATAGCCGCCAGGGCTGCCAGGATCAAATTCATACTCTTCATGTAGTACCTCCCGCAGTACTAAAAATGCGATTCGTGCCCACTGGCACAATGGAAACAATCTGCACTACAAGCGTATTTTATCCGGTTACCAGCTTTTGTGGGGTACCAGTTGCCCGGGTTTTGCGGGTAACCGGTCAAATCCAGTCTGGATCAGGCCTCCAGCGCTCTCTGGATCCACTTGGTTTCCGCTTACTGGGAAACCTGGCTGTCTTCAATGGCGAATTCCTCAGGATGGAACTCCTGCTGGATAGATGCCCCCATCTCAGCTCCAAACAGAACCACGCTGGAGGAGAAATAGATCCAGATCATCAGGATGATGAATCCCGCCATCGGACCGTAAAGCGTCGTGAAGATTCCTCCGGCCAGGACGGCCTTCGTGAACACAAACTTGCTGAGGTACCAGAGCAGGCCGACTGGAATGGCCACTCCAAGTGAGACTTTCCAGGGCACCGCCCGATTGGGCAGGTAGAAGTAGATCAGGAAAATCACGATGCAGGCTGTGATTGCCGGCAGGCTGTCTGTGAGAAAGATCCACAACCCGTCCAGCCGGAAACCGAGGAAGGCTGGTACCAGGCTCTCCAGGTTGGTGAGGGCTGCGCCAAGCATCAGGAACAGGCCGGTCAGTGCTCCGGCGGCCAGAAAGAGCACCACCGATACGAGCTTGCTGCGCAGGAATGGCCGAACCTGGCTGCCACCCCAGGCCCTGGTCAGCATTACCTGCAGCACCTCATAGAAGCGGATTCCGGCCCAGATGAAGGACAGGATACCGACGCCGGCACCTGTTACGGAGATTCCATCTGCAGCGATCTTGATCAGCCTGACCTGCAGCATTGCAATCGCATCCGGCAGCAGGTACGGGCGTAGAACCGCCTCAATGCTGTTATGCACGTCAACACTCGGTCCGACGATCTGCGAAAGGATTACGAGGGCCACATATGAAAGGGGGATCACAGAGATCACCACAAAGAATGACAGTGCGGCCGACATGAACATGCAACCGTGCTCATGATAGGCATCAGCAGCACGCAGCAGAATCCGCCCGGGGGTCCGGGCCATCAGCTGATCCCGCAATTTCTTTGGCAGTCCGAACAGGCGTTGCATGCATTAATCCGCGAAAGCCTAATTATCGCAGGCGGACACCTGTGGCGAGCTACCGCAGATAACTTTGGGAAACCAGGGAAGCAAGCAAGCTGCTACCTATCTTCTTCAGCCAGCTGCAAATATCCGCTTGCGGCGCTCCAGCACGTCATGGCAGGCGGAGAGCACGCCCTTCACATTGAGGCCGGCGAGGTCCATCAGGTCCAGTGGGTCGCCGCTGGAGAGGTACATGTCGCGTACGGCCACGAGGCGGATGGGCACGAGGTGCTCGCCCTCCGCCATCACCGTGGCCACGGTTGCGCCTAGCCCGCCGTAGTAGCTGACTTCCTCGGCCACCACGATCCCGCCGGTTTCCCCGGCAGCCGCAGCGATGGCCTCGCGGTCAACAGGCTTGACGGTGCTCATGTTCAGCACACGCGCCGAAATGCCCTGCTCGGCCAGCTGCTCCGCAGCGAGGATGCAGCGCGACAGCATCAAGCCGTGGCCGATGATCGTGATATCGCTGCCCTCGAGCACGGTCGTGGCCTTGCCGAAATTGAAGGGCGTATCTTCGCTGGAAATCAGGGGCACCTTCTCGCGGCCGATGCGGCTGTACATCGGGCCGAACCACTCCGCCATGAACTTCGTGCACTTGAAGGTCTCCCAGTAGTCAATCGGGTAGATCAGCGCGGAGTTCACGAGCGGCTGGATGCAGGAGCAGTCCTCGGAGGACTGGTGTGTCGGGCCGTCCTTGCCCACGCTGATCCCGCCATGCGCGGCGGTGATCTTCACGTTGCAGTAGGAGTAGTCCACCGTGTTGCGGATCTGGTCCCAGCTGCGCCCGGCGAGGAACATGGAGTAGCTCGCAAGGAAGGGGATGTAACCCTGCTTTGAGAGCCCCGCCGCAGTGTTCATCATGTCATTCTCGGAGATGCCGCATTCGAAGAAGCGGTCCGGGAACTCATTGCGGAAGAACTTGGTGTAGGTGGACTCAGCCAGGTCCGCGTCCAGCACCACGACCTTGTCGTTGGTCTTGCCGAGGTGCAGCAGCGCATCGCCGAAGCCCTCACGCGTGAGCTTGTCCTCCCAGGCGGAGCTGGGCTTGTAACCGTTCAAGTAGTTGAGTTGTGCCATAGGTGTTTCCTGCCGTTCGTGGCGGCAAGGGTAATTATAAATGGTGTGGCCGGGAGCACCTGGAATTCCTTGCATTGAGACCCGATGTCAGGCAGGGTAAACGAGGCCCGGCACAAGTCAAAGCTCAAGTTGAACCCGTTTTCTTTTCCCTGTGCTCTCTGTGTCCTCTGTGGTTAAATCTTCCAAGCGCTTTATTGTCCGGATTGCTCCGGACCTCCTTGTCCAGGCTTACACCTGACCTCCAGCACCAAATTGCCAGAACGTAACAACGTTACCCGCCGGGTCCGCCACGCTGAACCACTGCAGGTCGCTGGCCTCGCCCTGCAGATCCTCGGGTTCCGCACCATTGACAACGAGCCGCTCATGCTCAGCGGCGATGTCCAGGCATTCGAAGCACAGGCGCAGCGGAGCCACTCCGCCCGCATTGTCACCGGTCGTCGGCGTGCCCGCACTGCCACCCCACCACTCGGCCCAGTCCATCAGGCCCAGGAGCCTGCCACCGCCCGGCAGCTGCAGGGTCTTGTAGATTTCCCCATGTTCGCTTTTCACATCGAAACCCAGGCGCGCTGTGTACCACTCGGTAGCCTCTGGCAGATTGTCAACGAAGACCAGGGCCTCGGCCATCCCGTAGCGGCCTGAGGTACCCGCACTGGCATCATGCGCCTCCACAGCCTGCGTGGCGGCCACGTCTGCCGTGGCATCCTGCCAGATGATCAGCGGCTCGCCGTAGCTGTGATTGATGCCAAAGCTGAGCATAGAGGGGTCTCCCGAGATCTCCGTGCAGTCGTTGCCAAGTCCGATCAGTAGCTCCCTGTCAGTTGCAAGGTCCATGCTCTGAAAGCTCAGATTGGCAGCGGGAGTCGGTCCGCCCGGCTCGAAGCCTGCGGCCCACTGCGCGCTGACAAGTGACATCTGGTATGCGCCATCACAGCTGATCGTGGCGTATTGATCGCCGAACTCAAACATCACGGCCCAACCCAGCTTGTCACGGTAGAAATCCCGGCAGGCCGTCCAGTCCTCGGCATAGCAGACCACTTCGGCCACGGACAGGCCGTGGGCATCGGCACTGATTGCAGCATCCATCGATGTGTCCTCCTGAGCGATTGCGAGTGTGGTTATGAGCAGCAACAGTGTTGCCAGTAAGCAGACTGATGTTTTCATATCATTGCCATCCTGATTTTCCACTTTACCTGCCGCCGGCCTGTTTGACATCCCCGCCCGCGTATCACTTCGTGATCCCCGCCCTGGATGTCCGGCGGCAGGAATTTTACAGGAGCTGGAGTGTAGAAGCGGCAGCACCTTGCAGCCGACCCAGCGGCAAGGAGCTGCTGCTGCTTGTCAATCCTGCCTGCAGCGGGCATGATCTCCAACTTCTTCCGCTATCCAGACTATTCAGACTTCTTCATGGCGGCTTTCAATCCGCCGCTACGGACCACTTCTCCAACTTCTTTAACTTCTTCCACTGTATCAGGCTTACGCCTGACCTCCGCTTCCATTCATTGCGTCAGGTACATCTACCAGTTGCCAGAACAAGCTCTGGCCTCCGTCTTGCTCCGCGCCTCCGCGACTCCGCGTTGAGAAAACCGCCCGCGCGGGCGTGTTGCCATCGAGCGCATGCGAGGCGATGCATAGCTTGCGCAGCTTCGCCTGCGGCTACGCTACGCGCTCCGAAGATTGTCCGGATTGCTCCGGACCTCCCATCCATTGCCATTTCCCGGCAATTGAATTTCTCTGTGCTCTCTGTGTCCTCTGTGGTTAAATCATCCTGTTCTACCGCTAAAGCGGGTAGCTCCTACTTCACCGGTTTCATTTCGCGGAAGTAGTCCGGCTTGACCGCATCCGGGTGCAGGGTGTTGTGATGATCCTCGGTGATTGTCAGATCCGCCGGGCCACCGGGGCCTTCACTGTCCATGTGCACCACCCGCGCCCAGGGGCTGGCCTGGATCTGCTGCACCACGCCGTCGTAAACCGGCGCGCCGTATTCCGCGCGCACTTCATCAAGGCTCTCGAACTCGTAGCCCAGCGCCTTCAGGCAGGCCGTGGCCTCCGCATCCGTGCAGGCCTTGCCGTGCCACTTGAAGATGTCCTCGTATTCCGGCACGCCCTTCATCATCGTGGTGTGGAAGATCAGCGCCTTGGGGCTGCCCTCCTGCTTGCGGGCCCAGGTCCAGGCCGCATTGATGGCCTCCATGTCATGCCCGTCCACGTTCTGCGTCAGCCAGTGGCAGGCCTCGAGCTTCTTGTCCAGCGGGTCGAGGCGCTTCACGTCCTTCACCCGGCCGTCAATCTGGATGTCGTTGTAGTCCACGCTCATCACGAGGTTGTCCGTCCCGCGGTGCCCGGCGTGCATGATGGCCTCCCAGATCTGGCCCTCCTGCATTTCGCCGTCGCCCACATTGCAGTAGACGAACTGGTCACTGTGCCCGCTGAGCCGCTTGCCCAGCGCCATGCCGTGCGCCGCCGACAGGCCTTGCCCCAGTGAGCCGGTGCCGATTTCCACGCCCGGCAGCTTGATGTGGTTCGGGTGGCCCTGCAGCCGGCTCGGCGTACTGCGGAAAGTCAGCAGGTAGCCGGGGCTGAAGAAGCCGCGCCGGGAAAGCAGCGAATACTGCAGCGCAGAGACGTGGCCGTTGGAGATCACGAACTTGTCACGCCCATCCCAGTAGGGCTCATGCGGCCTCAGACGCAGGTGGTTGAACACCAGCGCCGCTGTGTAGTCCGCCATGCTGAACGGCCCACCGGTATGCCCGCTGTTCGCGGCATTCGTCATCATCACCGCGTCCTTACGCAGTGTACGAGAGATTTCGCACAGTTCAGCGTTACTCAGTCCCAGCGTCTCAGCCTTCAGGCTCCGTTCCCGAATTTCGGCATGTGATAGCAATGGATCACCCCATTAACCTATGATGAACCGATTATAGCGCGGGCGGCCCGGACTGCCCTGAATGGGAATACTGCAGAGCCTGGCCCCGCAACCTGCGGAATTGCGCGGAGCACAGGCAGCCGGAATTTCAGTGCGGCCTCCGGAATTTTCCCGCTGAGCTATCAGGCACCTGAATTCCGGGTAGAAATTCCGGTTGCCAGCATGCGACGGATTCCTTGTCCATGCAGGAAATTCCCAGAACTTTTGGGTCTCTGGCCTGCTGGCCGACAGCCCAGAGCCAGGGGGATGACCAGTCCATTGGTCTACATGTAAAATTTAGATTAAGCGATTCAGGAATACCAGGAGTAAAAAATGTATAGGTACATACCATTGCTGGTAAGCACACTGTTGCTGTCCAGCCTGTTCTTCTTCACAGCCTGTGGTGGCTCAGGGTCCGGGACAACCTCGTCCCTGGATGAGGCATCCACCGCAGGAGACCAACTGCAGCTGGGGCTGCCGGAGCTTGCGGAGCTGCCGGAAGCCACACATGAAATCAGCCAGCTGGGACCGGGCTGGTACCCGGTTGAAGTCAACGAGCAGGGCGTAATGGTCAGCCGCAGCAGCTTCGGATCCGTGCTGCCGGAGAGTGGCGGCAAGCGTTTCCAGGCCGGTGCGGAGCCGACCTGGGCCGTCTTCGCGGTGCGCGGATTCGACCACGACAGTTCTCCGACATCCATCCACGTGGAGACTGATGCCCCGGCGGGAAGCTACTACGTCGGCGAGACCAATTATGAGGACGGCCGCTGGAAGTTCCACGGGCCTTTTGGTGGCAATGCTGAATTCGAATACGAGGATGCCGGCCATCAGTACGACCCTGACAACCACGTGAACCAAGGCGGTTCCCACTTCATCGCAATCGTCGCCAATCCCGGGACGAACATGCTGTTGTCCGGCATCGAGCTCGGTGTGGACGGCGGCGAAATCGCACCTGAGGCATTCATCGGACCGGATGCGGCATCCGGCGACCAGGGTATCCTGCTCTCCTGGCAGATCGTCACGGGGGAGGACAACCCGGATTATGCAGGCGCTTATGTGGAGCGTGCCATCTGGCCGTCGTTCGCATATGAAACCATCAGTGGACCCATGTTCAACAGGCACTACCTGGACTCTGATGTAACCATCGGCATGAAGTACCGCTACAGGCTGCGCCACGAGGACGTCAGCGGCAACTCCAGCTACAGCTTCTCCGAGGTCCAGACCGCCACGGCCGGCGACCTCAAGCCTGTCGCGCTGCTGGACATTCCCGCCGGCCCGCTCTACGGCAGGCAGACCGTGACCTTCGACATGTCCTCATCGTATGACCCCGATGACGACGTCATCACCGAGTACCGGCTCAACTTCGGCTACCCGGGATTTGACACAGGGCTGCTTCCGCTGATCGGTCCGGCCGACAGTGTGGACATCGAGCTGCAGCCGGGCACCTACTTCATCCAGCAGGAAGTGATTGCCAACGGCAAGTCCGGCAGCTCCATCTGGAAGCTCAAGGTATTCCCGAAGTGGCTGGAGACGCCGGAACTGGTCTCACCCGGACAGAAGGGAGAATGGAGCATGCAGCGCAACCGGGCGGTCTACTTCCCGCCGACGGATGAGATGCTGGCCTTCCATGATTCCCCGCTGCTTCCCGGCATCGGCCTGCACGTCCAGCACTCTGATGGAAGCAGCACCCGCATGGGCATCCCCTACATGAACCGTTCCGCCGACTGGATCAGCGAGCCCGTTGTCTGGGAAGGCAAGGCCTTCATCGCGGTGCGGGACGACAGCAGCTTCCACCTTGCCTACTACGACGGCCAGGAGTTCAACTGGAGCGACCAGTACTACCTGAGCATTGGCGGCGGCTATGAGCAGTGCGATCTCGTGATTGACGGAGATGGCAAGCTGAGACTCTGCTACATGTGGGAGGTCGCTCCCGGTGACTGGCGGATCGACGCAGTGGATGTCGTCAGCAACGAGAGTGTCCCGGTCAGCCCCGTCTCGAACAGTTCCGGCTGGTTCGACGTGGAATGGAACCCCTTCCACGGCACCTATGACGTAATTTATCCGATGATCGGCAGCAGCCACTTCCAGCGCCTCGATCCGACAGCCGGGCCTGTTGACATCGAGCCCGTCATTGCCATCAGTCCCAGCTTCGTGGATCTCGAAGTGGACCCCGTCACCGGTCAGGCCTCCGTACTGGAACGCATCGGCATGCTGCAACTCTACATCCCCTATGATGACGGAGCAAGCATGTTCT
>JAHEFU010000141.1:2542-7451 GCA_024645305.1 Planctomycetales bacterium | reverse complement strand
TACACCGCGCGACCCGATGGATCGCAAGGACTGCATTATCGAAGTCCGCTCGGGAGCCGGGGGCGACGAAGCGGCCCTGTTCGCCGGGGAACTGCTGGAAATGTACATCGCATTCGCCCGTGGTCAGAAATGGGACATAGACCTTGTGGACCTGCAGGAAACCGGGCTCAAGGGCGTCAAGGAAGCAACACTGGAAGTACGCGGCAAGGGTGCTTACGGCTGGCTGAAATTCGAATCAGGCGTGCACCGCGTCCAGCGTGTCCCGGCCACTGAGAGCGGGGGGCGTATCCATACCTCAACAGCCACCGTGGCTGTCCTGCCGGAAGTGGAGGACGTCGACGTGGAGGTCAACGAGAGCGACCTGAAGATCGACACCTACCGGGCCAGCGGCGCCGGTGGCCAGCATGTCAACAAGACCAGCAGCGCGATCCGCATGACGCACTTGCCCAGCGGCGTAGTTGTCACCTGCCAGGACCAGCGCAGCCAGCTGCAGAACAAGGAAAAGGCGATGAAGGTGCTCAAGGCCAAGCTCTACCAGATTGAGGAGGAGCGCAAGGCCCGCGAGAATGCCGAGAATCGCAAGAGCCAGATCGGCAGCGGCGACCGTTCGGAGAAGATCCGCACATACAACTTCCCCGACAGCCGCATCGTGGATCACCGCATCAACAAGAAGATGCACAACCTCGAGGGATTCTTCCGGGGCGAAATCACGGAGATGCTCGATGCACTCCGCACGCATGAGGAGGGCGAGAGATTATCACAGTTATAGATCTCTATGAAGAGGTACGTGACAGGCTCCTGGCCTGCAAGGACGTCGTTGACAGCCGGCAGGAGACTGATAATATCTTCCGCGTCAAGCTTGGGCTGGACCCGACTGACCGCATCATCCATGCGCGTGGCATGGTCCACACACCGGCACTGGAAGCAGTAAACCAGATAGTCAGCGAGAGGCTTGCCGGGGTGCCGCTGGCCTACCTGCTCGGCCGGGCGGATTTCGATGGCAACAGCTTCATTGTCACCCGTGATGTGCTGATCCCGCGACAGGACACGGAATTCCTGCTGCGGCGTGGTGACTGGTTCCTGCGTGACCAGCTCAAGCAACGACGAGGCGTACGCATGCTTGACCTCGGCAGCGGAAGCGGCTGTGTCGGCATCAGCATGGCGCTGAGGCATCCCCGGCTGGAAGTCGTGTTCATTGACATCAGCCCCGGAGCACTCGATGTTGCCAGGCGCAACGCCAGGCTGCACGGCGTGGAACAGCGCTGCCATTTCCTTGAGGGGGACTGGTTCGAGCCGCTGGAGCGGCGCGACCGTTTCGACCTGATCCTCTGCAACCCTCCATACGTCACACGGCGCAATGATCCCCTGCTGGAGAAATCCGTGCGCGACCATGAACCCCGCCTCGCCCTGTTCCTCAATGAGGACCCCCGGGAATTTTTCTTCCGGCTGGGGCGGACTGCCGTCAGTCACCTGCGCACAGGAGGTCTGTTCGCTGTTGAGGTCGGTTATGACACTGGCTGGCCGGCCCGTGAGGCCCTGGACAAGCTCAAGGCGCTGGACAGGGTACAGGGCGTGCATGACTTCAATGGCACGGAGAGAGTGATATGGGGGCTGAGGCGCTGAAATGACAGACACGCTGCAGTATACGCATGAGGGCAGAATCGCAGTACTGGAGCAGGTGGTATCCACCCTGGAGAGTGGCCATGCCATCATATTCCCGTCTGACACCGTCTATGCCCTGCTGGCTGCAGCTGACAGCGCAGCTGCCTACGGCGAGATTTATGCAATCAAGCGCCGCGATCCGGGGAAACCCCTTGCCCTGCTGGCTGCTCCCTCGCATCCAGTTGTCAGGGAGATCATGAAGCAGCTGGAGGATTTTGAGGAGGAACAGGATGCGTTTCTCTGTGGCGAATTGACAACGGTCTTCCCGAAAGGCCGCCTGAAGTGCATTCCTCCCGCTGTACTGTCGCTCCAGGCGGGCAGCATCGGCATCAGGTTACCAGCCTGGGAACCGCTCAGCGATCTGATAGAACAGTGTGGTGGTCTCCTGTGGGGAACAAGCGCCAACATCGCCGGGGCTGAACCTGAAGTATCGGAAGCGGGCATCTTTGCAACACTCCTGGAATATGATCCAGCCCCCGCACTCTGCGTGACCATCGCCAGTGAACTACCCGGCAGGGTCAGTGATGTCGTACGGTTTGGCTCCGCTGGACCAGAATTGATTCGCTGATCAGGAATCTCCACAACTCCCGTTGAATTCTCCAGCATTGGATGTGGTTTCTGCATTGAGGCCTGTTAAGTTGAGATTAGTGATTCAATTCACAATTCCTTATCACAAAAATCCAACTTTGACCAGTTAACAATTCTTTCAATCCGTGTTAAGGTTTTGCCAATTCGGGATTGTCTCGGAGCCATGGCTTGGCACCGTCGACCGATTACTCACGGGGATTCTCAAGACTCCCTGGGTCAGGAACACTGGAAGAGGAAAACTGATGTACAGAATAATGAAGCACACGCGCTCCATTGCGCTCGCTGTAATTGCCATTGCTGCAATGATGAGCCAGTTGTCCTGCGGTGGTGGAGCAGGTATCGGTCAAAGCGGCCTGGAAGCTCCAGCTTCCTCCGCCCTGCCTGCTGATCAATTGCCAACGGTCAGTGAGAGCCTGGACGAAGCGCTGGGCCGGCTGGATGCCAGTGAACTGGTGGGAGTGGATGCAGGCCTGGCAGATCAGTTGCGTGAGACCCTGGCAGCTGAACTGGAGGCAACCGGGAAACTGCGCTTCACATCTGCACTACCCTCCGTGGAAAGCAGCTACGTTGCCGACTTCAGCATGCTGGCTGGAAGCGACGGCAGTGCCAACTTCAGCTGGAGTTATACGAACCGCGGTGACTACGACCAGAACTCGGAGGTCAACATCGCCGACCTCAGCGTCCTGGGTAGTTTCTGGCAGCAGCTTTCCACAGACTCGACCTGGGAAAGGGCCCGCGTGGCCGATGGAGATGAGAACGGTGAGATCAACGCCGCCGACATAGTGCCCATTGCCTCGAACTTCCTGAATGCATTTACGGAATATGTCATCAGTGGCAGCATGACACCGGAGGATGCCCAATCATGGCAGGAAATCGCGGTGATTGCGCTGGCGGACGGTGCACCCGGTCCAACCAACTCGATCCCTCTGTTTACCTACCAGTTGCTGGAGCCCGTGGCCGGCATGAGCTTTGCCATCAACCCTCAAGGAGTAGGCAGTCCAGGGGAAAGCAGCCCAGTGTTGCTGTTCGAAAGTGTCAACGTCGAAGTGCCCCCTGCCCCGCTGACCAGCCGGGGGACCCTGGAAGGCCAGGTTGAAGTCAGCTGGGAGCCCCAGGAGGATGCGCTGAAGTACTGGCTGCAGCGTTCGGACAGCGAGGATGGAGAATTTGAAGACATATTCAGTACAAGTAGTGAGAGCCTCAGTTTCAATGATTTCAATGTAGTGACGGGCAGCCATTACTGGTACCGGACGCTTCATATCACCCCCACGGGTTACGCCCCTCCCTCACCTGCCGCTGAAGGCTGGCCGCTGGAGAACCCGCAGGCCCCTGAGAACGTGGCGGCCAGCGACGGTACCAGTGAGGACTTTGTCAGAATCAGCTGGGACCTCATTCCCAATGCGGAGGCCTACCAGGTCTCCCGCTCTGACAGCGAGGATGGCAACTACCAGGCGCTGGGCACGACTCAGCAGAGCCAGTTCGAGGACGAAACAGGTGACTGGGGTACGGCCTACTTCTACCGTGTCCAGGCCACCAGCGGCGCTGGCGTCAGTGCTCCCAGCGAAGCAGACAGCGGCTACCGCGGGACACTCGGCCAGCCACCACTGATTCTGACAGTTTCACCGCTCAACCGCACTGAAGGCACCTATGCCAAGTTCAGTGCCACATTCTCCGGCAACGAACCGGAAAGCTACCTCTGGAATTTCAATGGTGCAGGCAATACCTCCACACAAAGCAGTCCGACGGTTCTGCTGGGAGCTCCCGGCACCTACATGTGCACCCTGACTGTTGCCAACCAGTGGGGCGGCGATGTCTTTGACTTCACCCTGAACATCAACCCACAGAACAGCAGCATCAGCGGCGTGAACCCGGAGTCAGGCGTGGAAGGAACGGAAGTCACCTTCATCGTCAGCTACGGTGGCATCAGCCCCACGAGTTATGCCTGGGACTTCGGCGGCGGGGCAAGCCCTGACACCTCCATTGAACCCTCACCGACTGTAACACTGGGCCTGCCCGGTGATTATTCCGCAAGCGTAGCCGTTACGGGGGAAAGTGGTACCGAAAGCTACTTCTTCACACTCAGTGTGCTGGAGGGTGTACCACTGATTACGGAAGTGACGCCCCTCAGCGGGGATGCCGGCGAAGTCCTCAACATGCTGGCCACCAACCTGGGGGGTTCGATTGACAGCTGGTCGTGGGACTTCGGCAGCGCAGCCACCCCATCGATATCAACCGCCGTCTCCCCGGCAATCACCCTGGGCAGCAGTGGCAACTACTCCTGCAGCGTAACTGCAACTAATGCCAAGGGCACCCATGAGTATGAGTTCACACTGAACGTCCTGCCTCCGCCCCCGGTTCTGACCAACGTACTGCCGGACACTGGTGTCGCAGGCAGTGCCCTCAGTCCTTCCGCCACTAACACCGGCGGGACCGCCAGCAGCTGGGCCTGGTACTTCGGTGGCGGGGCAACCCCCAACAGCAGTGCCCAGGCGACGCCGACGATCACACTCGGTGCGGTCGGCATCTACAACTGCAGCGTGGTGGCCACAAACATCAATGGCAGCGTGATCTTCCCCTTCACATTGACCGTGACCGCGCCTCCCCCGGACATTACAGCCGTGGCGCCCAAGAGCGGTGTCAGCGGTGCGCTGATCCAGCC
>JAHEFU010000141.1:0-2489 GCA_024645305.1 Planctomycetales bacterium | reverse complement strand
GGTGGGGCTCAGCCCAACACATCAAGCGATGCCAGCCCGCAGATCATCCTGGGCGCTCCCGGCACCTACAGTGCCAACGTAATCGCCGAGGCCGGCGGTGAAGTAAGCCAGTTCCTCTTCGACCTGACAGTCACCGTAGCGCCACCCGAGATTCTGAACATTGTCCCGAACACCGGGCTGTCCGGCTCCACTGTTGAATTCATTCCCACCATGGGAGGCGGGACTGCAGCTACCTGGCAGTGGAGCTTCGGCGGGGGCGCCACCCCCAACAGCTCGACGGATCCCTCACCGGAGGTTGTGCTTGGAGCTGCGGGGACATACACCGCCACTCTGGTTGCGTCCAATGCGGGAGGAACAGACACGTTCAACCTCGGCTATACGGTGAACGTCGCCCTGCCTAATATCACAGCGGTTAGCCCCAAGACCGGTGTCACGGGGACCAGCTACTCACCGGCCGCAACCAACTCCGGCGGCGCAATTGCCAACTGGCAGTGGAATTTCGACGGCGGCGCAACACCGAACCTGCCGACGGATGCCACTCCCACGGTGACACTGGGCGCTCCGGGAGCATATGAGGCGGAGGTGGAAGGCAACAATGTCAGCGGCAGCAGCGCGCTGTCCTTCCTACTGGAGGTCGCCACCACCGCCCCCGGCGGGGTCAGTGCCAGCGATGGCAGCAGCGACGTGCATGTCGCTGTCAGCTGGAACACAACGACGGGAGCTGACCGTTACGTTGTTGAACGCGCCACGTCGCAGGGCGGCACATACGCCGCCATCGAGAGCAATGTAACCGGCACAAGCTACAACGACACAACGGCTTCCAGCGGGACAACATATTGGTACAGGGTCCTGGCCGTCGTGGACCCGGTTGGCCATGACCCGATATTCAGCGCTCCCAGCACGGCTGACTCGGGCTGGCGCTCTACCCTGGCGCCCACGGGCGTGGCTGCAACTGATGGGACACATACTGACAAGGTCGCAATCACCTGGAATGCCGTGACTGGCGCAACCAGCTATACGGTACTGCGGGCCACAAGTTCCGGCGGCACCTATTCCTCCATCGGCACTCCCAGTGGAACGAGCTTCAATGACACAACCGCGAGCATCGGAACCACTTACTGGTACAAGGTCCGTTCAGAATCCTCGAACGGATCCGGCGGGACCAGTTCTTCTGATTCCGGATGGCGTTCCACTTCAGCCCCCACGGGCGTGGCCGCCACTGATGGAACACATTCTGACAAGGTCACCATCAGCTGGAACACCGTGACGGGTGCCACCAACTACACAGTGCTGCGGGCGACTAGTTCCGGCGGCACGTATTCCTCCATCGGCACAAACCCAGGCACGAGTTTTGATGACACAACTGCCAGTATCGGCACCACCTACTGGTACAAGGTCCGCTCCGAGTCTGCATCCGGATCAGGTGGTACAAGCAGTTCCAATGACGGCTGGCGCTCAACCGAGGCGCCCACCAACGTCCAGGCAACCGATGGTGATTTCACCACAAAAGTGCGCATTACCTGGAGTGCCGTCAGCGGCGCCAGCAGCTACAGCGTGCTGCGTTCCACCACAGCTGGTGGTACCTATACGGTGATTGGGACAAGCAACAACGAGACATATGACGACAATACAGTCACGCAGAGCACGTACTACTTCTACAAGGTGCGCTCGGAATCCACTCCTGGATCCGGCGGCACCAGCACGAACGACAGCGGATATGCCGGTGACGCCCCGGCCTGATGCCGCGTCCTGGTCGCCTTGGAAAGTAGCCATGCTGCACTAGCGGCATCCAGCAATCGAGGAAGAAAAAATGACAAATTTTAGAAACAACATTCTGGTACTGGCAGCAGTCATAATGACGATCCTGTGGCTCAATGCCTGCGGCGGGGGCGGCGGTCACGGTATTGCCAACCTGGAACCCGTTGCAGGCACATCTGCAATGGACGAATCTCTACCCACACCAACTGCGGGTGAACTGCAGGACAAGCTGCAGGAGGAGCTGCTGAAGCTGGGCAAGAATCCAGAGCGCACCCCTGCGGCAGCGCCGACTGGGGGGTTCGTGTTTGACCTGCAGGGCGGTGCCTTTGATCCTGACGGGACAGGGCCACTCGGGACCTCAGGTGTGATCCTGAACTGGACTGAGGTGCTGGAGGGCGACTATGACAACAACGGCGAAGTCGGCCTCGGTGATCTGACACCCATTGCCATCAACTTCGGCCGGACTGTGGAATATGACAATGCCCAGGACCATGCCGGCATCAGCTGGTGGCCCACGGGTGACCCGGAGGACAACCTCGGCAACGGGCAGGAACTGCCCCCGCAGGAGGGCAGCGGTGCACTCAACTGGCGACTGGCCCGCGTGGACGGTGACCGCAACGGGCTGATCAACACCGCTGATGTCACGCCGATCGCACAGCACTGGAAGGAGCAGATCAGCGGTTACCGTGTCTACCGCAAGGGACCCGGCGAACTTGAATTCAAGCTACTGC
>JAHEFU010000140.1 GCA_024645305.1 Planctomycetales bacterium | reverse complement strand
CTCTGGCAATCCTGTTTCTCATCTCGGGATGCCAGCGCAATGACAGAGACCAAGTGAAGATCATTGAAACTGACAGAATTCCGGCCAGCCAGGAACAGCTGGATTCAGCAGCGGGACCTGCTTCGAGTGACTTTGATCCAGCCAGTCCGGTTGGCAATCCGGAAGCCGGCGAACTGCCACAGCGGCAGCTTGGTGAATTCATGACAGTCATCCCTGAGGATGCCACCGCCTGGCCCAACGGCGAGCCATTCCCGCCTGAATTCCTGGAAATCATACGCAAGCTGGAGTCCGGGGAGCCACTGACGGAGGACGACAGGATCACCTTCCGGGCCTTCGATAGTAAATGGCGAGTCTGGGATGAGATTGAGGCCATCGGTAACAGCCAGGCTGATTCCTAGGCGCAGCAGGCAATTTCACCCGAAAATGGCGCAGCTTGTTCCAAAGGGCTGGGAGAACAGGCCGCTGCTTGATAGTATATAGTGTCCTACGCTGAACAGCCCCGCGGGGCAAGGCGTCATGTTCCATGTGAACGGCAGGGACAAACTTAATGAACCGGAAGGCGAAACTGTGAAAATTCTCAGGTATCTTGCTGTGGGTGTGATGGTATCCGCCGCCGTTTTCGGCGCATGTACCAGCAGCAACTCCCCCACGTCGAACATCAATACCAACAGTAGCTATGATTCGACATACCGCGACCAGACCCGCTCAGCGAATACACAGAACAACCAGCAGCTGGCGGAAGCCGGAGAGCTGGGAGACCCGCCGATCACCCTGATGATCGTCGGCATGGAAGAGGGTGACATCTACCCCGGCGAGGACTACTTCGTCTGGGTCGTGGATGACAATCCCGATGGCCGTGACCTCGAGTATGAATGGTCCATCGGCAATGGAGACTTCTTCCCGGTTGCGGAAGCTGACCGTGGCAGACTGCGCACGCTCGTCGAGGATGAGTACAACAAAGCCCAGCCGGAAGCAGCGGTACCCCTGGTGGAACAGCCCACCGATGGTGCATTAACTGAACAACCCGGGGACATGCAGGCCGTTGCTAACCCTCCCGGCGCCCAGCAGCCAGTCGCCGGTGGCCAGCCGCCAGCTGGAGGCCAGCCCGCCAGTGGTGGTCAGCAGCAGGCTGCTGCCAATACCTCCGGCAACCAGCAGAACCTCAATGCAGCCGGTGTGCCCAAGGGCTCCGAGGCTGACACTGCCCCCCCCCAGAATAACCAGGATCAGGATCTGTTCAGCAATGTAGGTGGCACTGGGTCAGGTTCCGGAAATACGCAGAACACGGGCACCGGTGGTACGCAGCAGGATAGCGGAACCAAGACGGAAGACAGTGGCGACAAGCCCCGCGGCTATAACGTCAATGACACGTTGACCAGTGAATACGAATACGACCTCAATGGTGAGATCTTTCCCTCGATCATTCCCCAGGGACTGGACAGGTGGCCCAACGGCCAGTCCTTCCCGCCGGAATTCATCCAGATCCTGCAGAAGCTCGGCAACAATGAACCGCTCACGGCTGATGATGCCATCACCTTCAAGGCAATAGACGACAAGCTGCGGAATTGGGACGACATTGAGGATCTAGGCAATAGTCAGCGCGATGGTGCCATTGGTGATGGGATGATCATGCGCCACATGGTCATCGCCGGCCAGGCCGTGATTGACGATGAAGGCAACCGGCGAGACAATACTGTTGCCGGGAATGTCGTTGACAAGTCCATCGAGAATGCGACTGCCCTGCTTGAGGAACAGCTCGGCGAGGAGCTGCCGGCTCCCAGCGCCGGCTCCCGCAATGCGGAAAGGGACAGCCGCGGCCTGCGATACGAGTACCAGGACTGGCAGGAGGATGACACTGAGCCCCGCCGACGAGGCCTGGGCGGATACGGCGCAGACTATGACGATGAAGAACCCCTGCTGGAAGAAGAGAGCTACGAGCGCTACTCCATCATCACGGATGATCCCTACATTGAGTGGACTCCACGCCGTCCGGGAACGGTCAACATCTTCGTGCGTGCGATGTACCACGATGAATACGTCACCGAAGCCCGCAAGCTGGAGGTCGAGGTGCGCCTGCGCGATCCGGAAGTGGAACTCTCCAAGGATTTCCCGGATGTGGTGCGCGAGGATGAGTCCGTCTATGTCCGCATAGATGGCAGCAACCTGCCCGATTTTGACAAGGGACTCTTCACACTGTCATATGACAACACGAAGCTCAGCTTCCGCGATGCAGAACTGGGCGAGTTCTTCGACGACTTCAGTGATGCCAGCATCTACTACGCCCAGCCCAACAAGGATGAAGGCAAGGTCCTGCTGGCGGTTGACAGCAACACGATGCTGTCAGAACCCTCAGGCGACGGACCGCTGGTCTACATCAAGTTCAAGGCCAAGGAAGACCTGGCTGATGCGGAGGAAAGCCAGCTGTCCATGGTGATGGATACAAGTGCCCGTTACATCCTGAACAAGGACGGCGAGAACATTCTGCCACTACCACTGAACCTGCCGCCCTGGCGCACGACTACAACCATGCCCCCGGATCTGCCGAACTATGAGCGCAAGAACACCCCCGGCACTGAAGCGGGAGCCGCGCCGACGGGAAACCGCGTGCCTCCTGGAGCACAGGCTCCGACCGGACAGGGTACTACGGGCAGCCAGGCTGCAAACAGCCAGACAGGCAATACCGGCAGCCAATTCAATACAAGCACGGGCTTCAACCAGGATGCGGGCTTCCTGAGTTCCGGGGGCGGCACATCTCGTCCGTCCGGAGGGAACAACACAGGCGGAACACCTAGCGGTGGAACACCAACGGGCGGCACGACAACCGGAGGGACCACAACCGGTGGCACCACGACAGGTGGAACCACAACGGGCGGCACCACCACCGGCGGAGACACCACAGGCGGCGGAACCACCGGTGACGGAGTCCTGGGTCGGGCCCAGAGTGATGCCGAGAAGGAGGCTGCCGCTGAGAAGGCAGCTGAATCAGGTGACAAGGGCAGTGCCACCGGGGATGAACCTGCAGCTGACGAACCGGCGGGCGAGGAACCCACTGAGGATCCCACGGATGATCCTGACAAGCCTGCGGAAGATCCCGAGCCTGAGGACCCCGCCCAGAAAACAGAGCCGCAGAAGGATCCCCCCAAGAAGGACGCGTAGTCCAGCCAACCAGAAAAGTGAAAAGCCCGCTGAAGCAGCGGGCTTTTTTTTGGTCAGATTCTGGCCTCAGTGGGATTCAGCCTCACGGCTGGCACTGTGGGCCTTGATGATATCGCCCTGGACGTTGCTCGGTACCTGTTCATAGTTGGAAAATTCCATCTCGAACGATCCCTGGCCCTGGCTCATGCTGCGCAGGGTGTTGATGTACTGGTACATCTCAGCCAGCGGCACCTGGGCCTTGATCTCCTTCACGTTGCCGACCTGGTCCATTCCTCCCACCCGGCCACGGCGGGTGTTGAGGTCAGCCATGACGTCTCCGGTGTATTCATCCGGAATCATCACGGTCACGTTGTAGATCGGCTCGAGCAGAATCGGCCGGGCCTGCTCAAATGCCTGGCGGAAACCCATCTGGGCCGCCACCTTGAATGACAGCTCATCCGAATCCACACTGTGGTGGCTGCCATCAAACACGGTAGCCTTGATGTCAATCACCTTTGAGCCACTTAACGGTCCGTGGACCATCGCCTCGACTATGCCCTTCTCAATTGCCGGGATGAAGCGGTTCGGGACCACTCCCCCGACCACCGCATCCACGAATTCGAAGCCACTGCCGCGCTCCGTGGCTTCCAGGCGGATATGGCAGTCGCCGTACTTGCCGCGGCCACCGGACTGCTTCTTGTACTTGCCCTGCGCCTGAGCGTTGCCGGTGATGGTTTCGCGGTAGCGGATCTTCGGCTTGGTCCAATTGATACCGACGCCGGTGCGCTTGAGCACCTGGGCCCTTGCGACATCGAGATGCAGCGGACCCATGCCATACACCACCTGCTCCTTGGTCTCGTCGTCCTGTACGATGCGCAGGGTTGGATCGGAGCCCGTCACTGCATGCAGGGCACTGATCACCTTCTCCAGGTCATTGTGGTCGTCTACATCGACCTTCTCATAGGCCACCGGCCGGCGGTATTCGATGGCATCTAGGATAAAGGGATGGTCCTTGGAGCACAGCGTGCTGCCCATCTTGGTGTGCTTGAGTTTCATCGTTGCCACGATGTCCCCGGCGCTCACTTCGTTGACATCCTTGCGTTCCTTGCCGCGCATCAGGATCAGGTTTCCGATCTTCTCCGGATCATCCGCGCTGGAGTTGAGCACAGTGTCTCCGTTCTTCAGCTTGCCGCTCCAGATGCGCATCCAGTAGACATCTCCCACCTGGCCCTCACTGGTTACCTTGAAGACGCGGGCAGTCATCGGGGAATCCTCGGCTGGCGGCCTGAACTCCTCACTGCCGTCCGGCTTGAGTCCATGGATCTTCTCATGGAAACCAGGATGCGGCATGCTGTGGAGAATGATCTCCAGCAGGTTACGGATGCCGATTGTGCCCTTGCCGCTGCCACCCACGGCAGGACAGAACTTCCCGTGCAGGATGCCGTGCATCATTGCTGCTTCCAGCTCATCAGTGCTGATATTTTCGTCATCCATGTAGCGCATCATCAGCGCATCATCAAGCTCGACGATGCTTTCCACCAGATCAGCGCGAGCGGTTGCGACCTTGTCTTTGTAATCCTCGGGGACTTCCTTCTCAACTATCTTGTCCCCTTCCTTAACGTATGCCTTTTGCAACAGGACATTGATCACACCCTGCAGGTCATGGTGTTCACCGATCGTGATGCACAGGGGCGCCACGACCTTGCCGAACTCATTGCGACAGCTGGCAATGGCGCTGTCCCAGTCAGCGTTGTCCTTGTCCAGGCCGCTGATGAATATCAGTCGCGGCAGGTGCAGATTCTCGCAGCTGTCCCAGAAAATCCTCGTCTGGGGCTCAACTCCCATTGCGCCATTGACAACGATGATCGCGCTGTCAACGACGTTCAGAGCGGAGGTGGACTCACCGAGGAAATCCCGGTATCCCGGGCAGTCTATCAGGGTGATGTGATGGTCCTCGAAATCGAAGGGAAGCACTGCGCTTGTAATTGAATACTGGCGTTTTATCTCTTCAGGATCGTGGTCACTGACGGTGTTCCCGTCTTCAATGGTACCCATTCTGTTGATGGCGCCGGCTACGTAAAGGATTGCTTCACTGAGTACCGTTTTCCCGGCCCCACCATGTCCGATTATCGCTACGTTGCGCTTCTTGTCTATAGCTACGCCCATAGCCCAATACCTCCAGCTTACAGTGGATTTCCCGGCTGATAAGTCGCCCCGCCGGAGCTTTGAGTTTAGCAGGCATGGTGTCTGCCGTCAGCATCAGGACAGCCGGATATCGGTTATTTGAAGGTTATTTCCCATCAGCTGCGCCCGATGGACTGATTATCTCCCGAATAGCGTCAAACAGCATTGGCAGGACCACTGCACTGGGCTCCTGTAGAACATAATCCGCCGCTGCCGTCAACTCAGTACGTTCGGGATTGATCTCCACGAGGGTAGCCCCGTGCTCCCGGGCGACAAAGGGAAGCGCCGCCGCCGGATAGACCAGTGAGCTGGTGCCGATCGAAAGGGCCAGGTCTGCGTGCTTGGCATGCCTAAATGCCTGTTGCAGGACATCCTCGTTGAGCATTTCCCCGAACCAGACCACATTCGGACGCAGGGTACTGCCATCCGCCAGGCGTGGTGGATACTCCGACAGGGGGCAGTCCATCAGGCGAAACGCATCTGCAAACTCTGTACCCAGCGGGCGGACTTCCCAGATGTTGCCATGTAGTTCAACTACATCATGGGTTCCAGCAAGGCTGTGCAGGTCATCTATGTTCTGCGTGGCAACATGCAGGTCCGCCCCCTGCTTCCTGAGCAGGTGCTGCCAGGCGGTCAGAGCCACATGGCCTGCGTTGGGACTGCAGCGTTGCATGGTCTGGCGTCGCTCGTCATACCATTTCCAGACATTCGCCGGGTCAGCCCTGAATCCGTCAAGGCTCGCCAGCATCACTGGGTCATAGCGGGACCACAGGCCGGTCTGGGCTTCGCGGAAGGTCGGTATGCCGGACTCAGCGCTGACACCGGCCCCCGTGAAGACGAAGACACTGCGGGCCCTGGCAGCGACAGGTATCAGGTCCGCCAGGGTGCTGCGGCTTGCAGCGCTCAGCCCGCTGCCCTGCCCGGCCACGCGTTCAGCCCCGCCTGCGCGGAATCAGCTCATACTCGCGCAAGGTGGTTTCCAGGGCACCGCGCAAGGCATCGTCCATCCTGGTCATGGGAAGGCGGAAATTTTCCTGGATAATGTCCATCATGGCCAGGGCAGTCTTGATGGGAATGGGATTCGTGGTCGTGTAGAGGGAATTGTTCAGCTCGAGGAAGTGCAGGTGGATGTCCAGGGCTTCACGAACGTCTCCCGCCAAATAGGCCGCAATCATCTCCTTGATCTCCCTGCCGATCAGGTGGCCGAAAACTGTCACGACCCCACAGCCTCCGCAGGCGAGAATCGGCAGCACCAGTGCATCGTCGCCGGCGTAGATGAAGAAGTCCGACAAGGTCTGGCTGCGCAGCAGGGATACGCCTGCGAGGTCTCCAGTGGCATCCTTCACGGCACAGACATTGCTGGTTGCTGCCAGTTCCACAATCACATCGTGTTCAACCCGCAGGCCGGTGCGGCCCGGGATGTTGTAAAGCAGAATCGGCAGGTCGGACGCATCGGAGATGGCATTGAAGTGAGCCAGCTGGCCGTCAGCATTCGGCTTGTTGTAATACGGGCCAACAACCATGAGGCCATCAGCTCCCGCCTTCGCTGCGGCCTTTGCGAATTTCACACTGTCAGCAGTGTCATTGGAGCCAACATTCATCAGCACCTTGAAGCCGCGCTTGGCGCGCGACTTGTAGAACTCAAACAGCTTGAGCTTCTCGGACTGCGACAGTGTCGGACCCTCTCCGGTGGTGCCGGCGACAACGATGCCGTCATTCTGCGTCTGGACGTGCTTGAACAGCTTCTCAGCGGAGTCGAAGTCTATGCCGCCGCGGCTGTTGAAGGGAGTGACGATCGCCGTCACTACATTGCCGAATACCGGTGCAGTCTGTTTCCTTGCCATGATTCTACCCAGCCTTTGTTTCCTGATTCCTGCCGTCCAGCCGGAGCAGCTCCAGCAGGCGCCAGCCGTTGAGTGCTGCGCCCAGTGAGAGGTTGTCCCCGCTGAGGAAGAATGACCAGCCGTTTTCCAGGCCCGCCTCCGGGCGCAAGCGGCCAGCCTCAACCATTGTATGTCTTGATGCACTGAGGGGATTGGGCAATCCCTCCGTGCGCACCTGCACGTCCGCAGCCGCCTGCCAGGCAGACATCAGCTGCGGCAGGGTTACTGCCTGGTCCAGCTCCACGGATACATCCATGCTGTGGCCGACACTGACCGGAACGCGGACAGCATGG
>JAHEFU010000139.1 GCA_024645305.1 Planctomycetales bacterium | reverse complement strand
TTGACGAAAATGAACTGAAGGAAAAAGTATGGCAGCGTCTGGAGAGTCTCCGCCGCCATTACCTTCTGTTCCGACATCTGCCTGACAAGGAACTGCGGCGCGGACGGCTGATCGACGCCGTGAGTTTCTATGAATCCATGGTGCTGGCAACGCTCATGCGACTTTTGCGCATGCGTTATGATCCGCATCGCTTCGACTGGAGCCAGCGCTACCTGAGTTTCCATCTGCCGCGGGATGTATATGACAAGCTGGAACCGCTGTATTTCGTGCAGGACAGTACCGACCTTAACACCAAGTACCAGCATTGCCGTGAATGGATCGAGGCGGAGCTGGCATGGTGGAGGGAGAGGGAAGACTAACCACAGAGAACACAGAGAGCACAGAGAATACGGAAAATACAGGAAAATTCTAACCACAAAGACCACGAAGTAATTCTGATGTTGGCAACGGTTAACTGACGAGTCTGAGGATGCCATGCTTGAGTAGTTTTACGTTGAAGTTGATTATCAGGCCGGTTTTCAACCCAGAAAGGCGCAGGTAAGTCAGGAGCTGAGCTTTATGTACGTCGTTAATGGAATCCACAGCTTTGAGTTCCACAATTAACTGGTTTGCAATGACAAGATCCATCTTCAGCGCGTTGGAAACAGTATGATCCTTGTATCTGACAGGGAGACTCACCTGTGCATCGAAGGAGATCTTTCTTAGTCCCAATTCGTAAACCAGACAGCTTTCATATGTGCTTTCCAGTAGACCTGGTCCCAGCAGGCGATGTACTTCAATTGCTGCACCTATCAAGGATTAAGACAATTGATCTCGTTGAAATGTTGTATCCATTTGGCTAAACTAACATATAGTATTTAAAAAAAGCAAATAAAAATTAACTCTGTGCTCTATGTGTTCTCTGTGGTTAAGTCTTTTTCCCCTCCCACGCTACACTCTCCCCCGTGTCTATCGCCCTCACTGCCCTCGTGCTGCGTATCATCGGCCTCGGCTTAGAGCGTCCGCTGGTCAAGGCGCTCGGGCAGGGACGCTCCAGCATCGCCGCCACGACGCTGTACTTCGGCATCGGCGTCAGCCTGCTCCTGCCCCTCGTCCTGTTCCAGGCCTGGCAGGACCCGAACTACTTCGCTGATTTCCAGCGCTGGATCCTGCCCTGCATGGCCAGCGGCCTGATCTACGCCCTGTCCTTCCACACCTATGTCCACGCCATGAGCGTCGGTGAGGTCAGCTATCTAACCCCGCTGTACTCCACGGCCTTCCTGTTTCTCTATGGGCTGGACATCATCTTCGGTGATGCAACATTCGGCGTCCTGCCCCTGATCGGCATCCTGATCGTGATGCTCGGCGTCGTGGTCCTCAACCTCAAGCCCGGTGACGACTGGCATGACTGCCTCAACCCGATGACCGTCCTGCGGCAGCCCGGTGCCTGGGGCATGCTGGTCTACGCCTTCGGACTGGCAACAGGCAGGCTGATTGACAAGAGCGTGGCCGATATCGCACCTCCGGTGGCCTATGCCTTCATTGACAACCTGCCCGCCGTACTGATCGGCCTGCTGATCCTCGCCGTCCGTGGAAATGTCCACAGTATTGCTGCCTTGCACCGGGAGCGTACGAAAATTGCCTGGATCGGTGCCGTCAGTGGAATGGGGGCCTATGTGATGCTGCTGGTGGCATTGCAGGATCTGCGTCCCAGTGTAGTGGAACCTGTCACCCAGCTCAGTGTCTTCATTGCGGTCTGGCTTGGTGGGCTGTGGTTCGGAGAGCAGACCCGCACACGCTGGCTGCCGAGTGCGATGCTGGTGGTGGGAGCAGCCCTGCTGTTGTGGAAGGGCTGAGCCGGTTGTTCGGGGCTGAATCAGCTCCTGTTTTCGCTGACTTCCTCGTGTTCAGGCTCAGGCTGCTTGCCATTGCCGCCCCCATTGCCGTTGCCATTTTCATGACGGCGGTACCAGTCCAGCGTGGCCCGGATGCCATCCAGTAGCGGAGTCGGCTCGAAGTTGTATTTCTCACGGAAGCGGCTGTCGTCCACGAGGAAGTCCGTATCGAACTGGTAGAGCATTTCGCGAAAGGAACGCAGCACGGGATTGAAGCCCGCCAGCAGGTTCAGCATCAGGCGTGGCATTGTCTGGATCCGCATGTCCGTCGCCGCTTCGCGGTAGATGAGGGCGATAACTTCCTCGGTTGACAGGGCCGGGGCGTTCGGACAGTTCCAGATCTTGCCGTAGGCACTCTTGTCGAGGGCCACCGTTGCCAGTGCCCGGGCAAAGTCCGGTCCATAGGTGTATGCATGCCGCCGGGATACGTCGCCCAGCAGTTGCACGGGCTTGCCGGCCAGGGCCATCGGGAACACCCGCTCACCGATGATCGAATTGCGGATTCCGGGGCCGTAGAAGTCCGAGGCCTTGACGATCACGCTCGGGCAGCGCCCGTTCTCATGCGCACGCATGAGCGTCCGGATGATCTTCGCCCGCAGCGCAGGCTTTTCGCCATAGGTCGTAAGCGGCAGGTCCTCATGCATGGCTTCCGAGACCGGGCCGTAGCTGTAGAGGTTGTCAGCGAAGACCAGCCGGCTGCCGGCATTGCTGACGCCTTCAACCAGGCCAGCTATGATGGCGGGCCAGGTGTCCGCCCACTTGGTGTAGTCGATGCCCACGCAGCAGTAGACCACCGCGCTGCCCATGCACAGGCGATAGGTGTCCTCAGTGCGCGATGCATCACCGACCACGACCTTGACACCCTCCGGGACGCGGAAGCCTCCGCGACGCGATGCAGCGATGACCGTATGTCCCTGAGCCGCCAGCAATCTGACCAGCTCGGAGCCGATGGGACCATTCGCGCCAAACACCACATGTTTTCCGCCCGGAGTCATGTATATCCATTGTCGCAGATATGTGCCCTGTGGATAAGTTGTGGAAATCAGAAAGCTCTGTTAATTATTGTTTAACAGCAGCAAACACCAGAAATAGGAAACCACAGTCAGGATAATGAAAAGAAACGCGCCTTTTCCCAGCGCGGCGCCGGCTGTCTTCTTCAGGGCCGCAAAATTCACGGACAGTCCGATGGCGGTCATTGCGACCACCAGCATGGTGGTGGACAGCCAGTTCAGGACACCCAGCCCCTGCTCCGGAATGAAACCCAGCGTGCTGATGATTCCGGCCAGAAGGAACAGGATGATGAACAGGGGCATGCTGACCGCTGTTCGCTTGCCACCATTGGTTCCTGCACTGGCCCGGCTGAGCAGCATGCTGATTACGAGGCTCGTTGGCACAAGCATGGCCACGCGGGCCATCTTCACCAGGGTACCGGCTTCCAGGGCGATTTCCCCGCGTGCCCCCGCAGCGGCGATGGCAGTCGGGACGGCCTGCATGGACAGGCCACTCCAGATGCCGTAGGCGGTGTCGCTCAGGGGCAGGATGTAGCTCAGCCAGCTGAAGACCAGCACGCCGATGGCACTGAGGATGTTGATCGCCGAGATACTGACCGCACTTTCCGTCTTGCTGGCCTTGAGCACCGGGCTGATAGCGGCAATCGCCGAGCTGCCGCAGATCGCCGTGCCGACTCCCAGCAGCAGGGGCAGATTGCCCTGGATGCGGAACAAGCGCCCCAGCAGGATTGCCAACAGCAGGACTCCCGGCACGGTCAGCAGCACAGCCATGAGCGCCGGCAGGCCGATCCCGGCCAGGTCCATGAAGTTCATGCGGAAGCCCACGATCACCACCGCCGCTTCGAGGAACTGCTTGCCACCGAAATTCACGCCCGGCAGCAATGCCGCCTGCAGTCCGGCGGTGTTGCCGTAGATGATCCCGAGGATGATGCCGATCACCATGGCCTCGATGAACAGGCCCGAGGAGGACTCGATCTGTCCGGACAGGAATATCGCCAGCCAGCCGATCAGGGCTGCCAGGGCCAGTCCGGAGAGCTTTTCAGTGATGCTGCGCAGGCCCAGAGTTTAGCCGATGGCAACCACAGGCAGCACCGGGCCTGCGCCATGTTGACGGTTTGCGGTCGGGCACCTGTGGATTGCCGCAGCTCGCAGGTGCCTTCCACCGGCATGATGAAGGACTCGTAGTCACTTCCGCAGACATTCTGTCTGATCAGAACACTATCGGATACACCACTGGAATTGGTCATCCAGACAGACTGACTCAGGGACGGGTGGTGATATCAGGAGAGTCGGGTCTGTCTGCTGATTCCCGCCTGGGCAGGAGAGCATCAGAAGAGTGGTGCCGAGGATGGCGATGTGGATCTGTTGCTTGTACATATCAACTCCTCCGGCCGGGGTCGGGCTCCGGTTCAGGATCTGAAATTGCCTGTCAACCACTGGCTATGCCCACGCAGGGCACGCCTGTCACATACAGAGTTGGCACCTGCTGCCGCGCCGCAGAATACCCGGCCCCGGTGCGCTTCAGCTGCTGGTGAGTGTAAGGTGAGGGCAGGCCGGGTATAAACTTCGGAGATGGATGACTTCAGCCACATCGGCTACCACCGCGGGGACTGGTTCAAGTGGTTCGGCATCGCGGCCCTGGTGCTGCTGCTCGCCGCGGTGGTGCTGGCCCTGGTCAGCCGTATCGGCATGCATGACTCCAGTGGCAACACAGGCATCCCGCCGGACTGGCCGCAGCTCGGTTACACAGTTGACAGCGCGGCGACGGACCTGCATTTCGATCCTGACATCCGCAGCGTGGGCGGCGCTGTACTGAAGATCGGCCAGCAGACCAGCAAGACCGCAGCCATCCGCAACAGTGAACCCGTGCTCTGGCAGATCCATTTCAACCACCCGGATCCGCCGGAGCAGCTCCTGCAGTCCACGGACGGGCACCTCAGTGCCGCCGGCTGGAAGTCAAAGGGCGGGCGCACAATGGAGCACTTCGCCCAGACCGGCCTGCTGGATATGTCATGGGGGGATCCCAGTGGGGACTACGTGCTGCAGCTGCGCTACTGGGACAAGCCACCGCTGAAGTATGGCAATGCCAGCCAGGCCCAGCACTGGCATGTGATGATCCGTAAGGATCCGTACTGAGCTTCCAGGTTGCCGGTTTCAGAGAACTGACAATCTGGATCCTGACTGCAATCCGCAACCTGCAACCTAGCTGAGGGGGAAATCCGCACCAGCATGCGGTCGGCCCAGCAGCCGGCACATCGAGAAGGCCTGGCCGCGGTGCTGGAAGTGGTGTGTGACAATGCGCAGCACGATCATCGCCGGCAGCAGTTCCCGCCGGTTGTCCGGCCAGGTGAGGA
This sequence comes from Planctomycetales bacterium, assembly GCA_024645305.1. GTDB lineage: Bacteria > 4484-113 > 4484-113 > 4484-113 > JAFGCY01 > JAHEFU01. The sequence continues at coordinate 2,289 of JAHEFU010000139.1, read as the reverse complement.
ATTCCTGCGGACTGTTCAGCCAGGTGCTGTCAACATTGCCCAGCCACTCCCCGGCCTGCTCTGCCAGTTTAGCCAGGTACTGCTGCATGGACGCCACGTCCCGGCATTCCCCGTCATTCATGAAGGCGTCAGCCTCCTCGCGGTATTCCCCGCGCAGCACGAGCATCCAGTAGTCTTCCGCTTCGAGGATGTGGTGGATCATCCGCGCCAGGCTGGCACCGTTGAAGGCTGCATGCTCGCGGTTCAGTTCCTCTGTCGTGAAGCCCGCGCAATGCTCGATCAGCGCTGCCGTACCGAGATGCGCGCGCCTGTGCAGTTCCAGCAGATCAGTGGGTGAGTGCATGGGAGAACGATATCAGACAGCTATTCAGCGGCCCGGTGCCGGACGGCAGATGTTGGAGTGGATCCCGGTGTTGCCACGGCGGGTCCGCACTCCTCCATCTGCCGTCTGCAGTTCAGCTTAGCCCTTCACGACCTTGAAGACTTCACGCTTTCCGCTCTGCCAGAGGCTGGCGTAGTTCTTCATCTCCTCAACCAGAGCGGGATCCATGCTGACCTTGCCCTCGGCATAGTCCTTCATGCTCCGCTCATAATCAGCGAGGGACTCGTGGGTGCTTTCCATCACGACAGTGTTGAAGTCGGACACGAAGTCCGTCATCACCCGGTAGTTGTCCTTGTCAGCGAAGACGCGGCTCATCAGGTCAGCCAGCTTGCTGCCATGGCCGGGCTTGGCAATAAAAGTGTTACGTACTACGTACATCATAGAGCTCCTTGAGAATGTATCTCACTGCGATGATACACCCCAATCGCCTCGCTGATAGCTGATCCCGGCCAGGCCTGGGGGACATATGGGGACATGGAAGGGAGGCTGAAGCTTGCTTCAGCAATGGTAGCTACTATCGGAGCGCGTAGCGGAGGCAAAGCCGGAGCTGCGCAACTAGATCGGAGCGCGTAGCGCAGGCAAAGCCGGAGCTGCGCCGCCTGGAGATGGTAACGAGTATGGGAGCGCGTAGTGCAGGCGGAGCTGCGCAACTAGATCGGAGCGCGTAGCGCAGGCAAAGCCGGAGCTGCGCAGTTCTGCCACTCAATCATCGATCCCATGCATTCTGCGATAGCTGCTCCATTGCCAGTCTTCCATCCACCGGCATAGTCCTGCAGCTACAGGGTTGTAGTGAATGTAGTCAACCGTCTGTGATAGATGTGTCCTGTTCCTGATGAAGCGGTCAAAGTAGTCAACCTGCCAGAACCGCCCGGTTCTGTTTAGGGCTTTGTTTGCTCGAACCGCCAACCTGTTCCCCGTTCCCTGCTCCCTCTTCCTACATCCGCACCACGCCGAACTTCATATCCGTAATCGGGGCATGCAAACTCGCCGCAAGTCCCAGCGCCAGCATCTTCCGCGTATCACGCAGGCGGATGATGCCATCGTCCCACAGCCGTGCCGTGGAGTAGTAGGGGTTGCCTTCGGCCTCGTAGGTATCCAGCACCGGCTGCTTGAAGGCCGCTTCCTCCTCCGTTGTCATCAGTGCTTCCCCGCGGCGCTCATTCTGCTCCTGCTTGACCTGCGCCAGCACGCCCGCTGCCTGTTCCCCGCCCATTACGGAGATCCGGCTGTTGGGCCACATCCAGAGCATGCGCGGGTCGTAGGCCCGGCCGCACATCCCGTAGTTGCCGGCGCCGTAACTCCCGCCGATCACCACAGTGAACTTCGGGACCTGCGCATTGGCAACGGCATGCACCATCTTGGCACCGTCGCGGGCGATGCCGCCATGCTCGGCCGCCCGGCCCACCATGTAGCCGGTGATGTTCTGCAGGAATATCAGGGGGATCTTGCGCATGCAGCACATCTCGATGAAGTGCGTGGCCTTCAGCGCGCTTTCCGAGAACAGGATGCCCTGGTTGGCCAGGATCCCCACGTTCCAGCCCTCCAGCCGCGCAAAGCCCGTGATGAGCGTCTCGCCATACTCGCGCTTGAATTCATGGAAGCGGCTGCCGTCCACCAGGCGGGCGATCACCTCCTTCACCTCATAGGGCTTCTTCAGGTCCGGCGGCACGATGCCGTACAGCTCCTCGATGTCATAACGCGGCTCCTCGGGCACGATGCGCGAGAGCGGCCAGGGGGTCGGGCGGTTAAGGTTGGCAACCACCTCACGCAGGATCCGGATGGCCTGGGCGTCATCATCCGCCAGGCGGTCGGCCACGCCGCTGATGCGGGTGTGCACCTCTCCACCGCTGAGCTCCAGCGCGGAGATCTCCTCACCCGTGGCGGCCTTCACGAGCGGCGGTCCGGCA
>JAHEFU010000138.1 GCA_024645305.1 Planctomycetales bacterium | reverse complement strand
CTACAGCCTGCCTGAAGTAGTGCTGATCTGGGGCCTGGCGGAGCTGAGCTGGGGCTGGCTGTCCGTACTGTTCCTGAACACCGCCAATTCGCTGGCTGACAGCTACATCATTGATGCAAACCTGGACCGTGTACTTGTGCGGCCCGTCCCCGCACTGTGGCAACTGCTCAGTGAGAACGTCAACTTCCAGGACACCACTGTGCTCGTCAAGGGCTACCTGTTGATCATCTGGGCCATGCTGCAGACCGGTCTGCCGCTGAGTGCGGGTTCCGTGCTGCTGTTCAGCCTGCTGGGTCTGGCGGGTGGCTGCATCCTCGGCGCGCTGCACCTGCTGAGCGCTGCCATCGCCTTCTGGCTGAAGGATCGCACGGGCTACAACGGGCTGATGTTTGATTTCGGCGAGGCGGTGCGCTACCCGATGAGCATCTATCCGGCCCCCGTCCGCAACTTCTTCACCTTCGTCGTTCCCTTTGCCTATACAGCGGCCTATCCGGCGGATTACCTGATTGACTCCGCCCGCCGCCCGCTGCTGCCCGTTGAGCTGCTGATCGTGCTGGCTGTCCTGGCCTTGCTGGTGGCAAAGGTGTACGCTGCGGGATTCAGATCCTATGAAAGCGCAGGCAGCTAAGCGGAGCGAGTCCCGGAAGATTGGGGCAGGGCTGGCTGGGGTTTCTCCCCAGGCATAAAAAAACCTCCGGTTACCCGGAGGTCGCTGTAGGGGGAATAATTACTGGTCGACGACACCAAACAGTGTCATCGGTATGTAAGACCTCGCACAACGGGAAAAGTTCCCGGGAATTTCAAAGTGGAAGAAGTGGAAGAAGTGGAAGAAGTTGAAGAAGTGGAGGAAGTAGTTGGTTGAGAATCTATTGTTACCCATTCTTCCAATCGTCACTAACTCAGGAGTATCTTGCTTATCATTTCCTGCCCAGGTGCTGGCCCTACAAGACCGCGCCACTACTTAACGACGCCGTGTTCACTTCCCCCACTTCCTCCACTATTCACTGATTCCACGCAGCCCCTTCCACACATTGATCATCTGCCGGGCCGTGGCCACATCATGCACGCGGTGGATCATCACGCCCTGGCCCAGCAGCTCCCAGATCACGCCGAGGGTCCCGCTGACCCGCTGTTCCGTGTCCTGTTCGCCGGACAGCTCACCGATGAAGCGCTTCAGGCTGACGCCGTAAAGCAGCGGCCGGCCCAGCTCGAGAAAACTGCGGGCCCAGGTGATGAGATCGAGATTGTCACCGAGGCGCTTGCCGAAACCGATGCCGGGATCCAGCACCACGCGTTCGCGGGCTATGCCCAGGCTCTCCAGTCTCGTGAGCTGCTCCTCGAAGAAGCGCTGGATCTCCAGATGGCAGTTGTCATAGCAGGGTTCCTGTTGCATCGTTTCCGGAGTGCCGAGCATATGCATCAGCACGTAGCCGCAGCCGCGCCGCGCCACCAGTTCCAGCAGCTGCGGATCCAGGCTGCCGGCGGAAATGTCATTCACTGCATCCGCCCCGCTGTCCAGCGCGGCTTCCGCCACTGCGGCATGGTAGGTGTCGATCGTGATCGGGATCCGCGCATCCAGGCGGCGCAGGGATTCGATCACCGGGATCACGCGCCGGAGTTCCTCTTCAGGGCCCACACGCTCACTGCCGGGACGGGTGCTCTGGCCCCCCACATCCAGGAGGTCGGGTTCCTGGACCAGCACGGCCGCCAGACGCTCCTCCCGCGCTGCGGACTCCCCGGGCAGGCGGCTGCCGGGATGGAAGCTGTCCGGCGTGGCATTGATGATGGCCATGATCCGCGGCACGCTGCAGTCCAGGCTGCGCCCGGGGCCCAGTTGCCAGATACCCTCACTGCCCATCAGCGGCCTCCGGCGATCAGGGTGAACAGCTCATTGCGGGTGGCATCCTTGTCCTTGATGGCACCGCGCAGGGCGGATGTCGTGATCAGGCTGCCCGGTGCCCGTACACCGCGCATTTCCATGCACATATGCCGGGCTTCCACGACCACGGCGCAGCCCATGGGCTTCAGGCGTTCCATCAGCAGGTCAGCCATTTCCCCCGTCAGGCGTTCCTGCACCTGCGGGCGGGCGGCCAGCGCCTTGAAGCAGCGCACGATCTTGGAGAGGCCGGTGATGTGGCCGTCAGGGATGTAGGCGATGTGCGCGGTGCCGAAGAAGGGCATCAGGTGGTGCTCGCACATGGAGAAGAACTTCACGTCGCGAAACAGCACGAGTTCGCGGAATTCCTGGTCGAACTGCGTTTCCAGATGCACACCAGGGTCCTCATGCATGCCGCTGAAGATCTCCGTGTACATCCGGGCCACGCGGTCGGGTGTGCCGGCCAGGCCGTTGCGCTCCGGGTCCTCGCCGAGGGCCGCAATCAATTCACGCACCGCCAGTTCCACGCGCTTGGTATCTATCGGGGATTCCGCCATGGGGAAATTATAGTAGCGGCGACTTGAAAGTCGCCAGGAAGGGCGCCGGGATTGGAGGTCAGGCCCGCGCAGCAGGCCTGACTGGGGGTGCTGCATCCCGCCGAAGGCAGGATGCGGTTGTTGATCATGCCTCGGTAGCCGGGCGTTTACGCCCGTGGATTCACCGCGGCCGCGAACGGCCTTCCACCGGGATGCGCCTGTCACCCGGCAGGCGAGATTCAAATTGGAATTTTTCTCAGTGTTTCAGTGCCTCAGTGGCATAAGAACTGCTGGATTGTTCGTGGCATTCCGGATTCGCCTGCGCTCTGGCAATACTGCATTATGCGCTGCACTTTTCTTTTATCACAGAGAGAAGAATGAGACACAGAGGGCACTGAGAATACGAATATCAGATTGCCAATTTCCGCTGATCATTGAACTTCGCGAAACACTCTCCCATGCGTCGCCGGGCGACGCCGGTCCTTGATGCCATCACCGTCGATTCTACCTTCTCATTTTCCTCAGCGGCTCAGCGCTAAAACTCATATTCGGCGATCTCGATCTGGCCGCGCAAATGCGCGTCAGGTTCTGGCTCACAAGCCTTAGGGAGTGGCAATGCGAGAGAAAGGAATTCTTAACGCTAAGGCGCGAAGGCGCGAAGGAATGAAGGAGTATACAAATTGAGATTGCCAATCACAGGAATGCAGGATGCAGTTTCAGGCGACAGTATGTCGCCGCTGAGTCAATAAAAAAACCCCGGCCGTAGCCGGGGTTTCCATGTTCAGTTTCCAGGTGCCGGTGCGGGGTCTTTTCTGATCCCTGTTTCCGGGTCCCTGATCCCTTCCTAGTTCACGAGCACCGTGCGTGTCACCTCGAAGTCGGGCAGCACGTCCTGGGTCACGATGAACTTGATGTTGAAGTTGCCGGTTGAGATGAAGGCATGCTCCACCGTAGTGCCGGGCTTGTCAATCACGTCATCACCGTCGAAGTCCCAGCCGAACTGCGGGTTGTTCGGTGTGCCGTCCACGCTGCCGTTGAATACATTGGCAACGTTGGCGCTGAAGGTGTAGGTTACCGCGTCCTGGATGGCCTGCGCCGGGGTGAAGAGCTTCTCACCGAGGCCCGGGTCCGCCGGGTCAATCGGTCCCATGACCGTCAGGTTGGTAGTGATGGCGTTGAACACCGGGATCTCCACGGTACGGTTGGCAGAGCGCAGGTCGCCCGTGGTCTCGGTCACCGTGATCAGCACGGTCTTCAGGCCGAGGGTGTCCCAGCCGCCGGTGAGGGCCACCGGGTCATTGTTGGCCCAGTTGTTGACGACAACCGCGGCTGAACCGTTGCCCCAGTCAATCGTCAGGTCAAAGGGTCCGGTACCGCCGGTCAGCGCCGGGGCCAGCTGGAAGGTGGTCAGCAGGGTGGCCGGCACAAGCTGGCCAGCGGGGATGCTGACACCCATGGAGGGACCGCTCACTCCACCGCCGGCGACTGCATTGGCCGCGGCACTGGCATTGAGCAGTCCGCCATCGCCGGGATCTCCGGTAAGCGGGTTGTCAACCAGTCCAGCGAGGTCAATGAAGGGATTGGTCGTATCCATCAGTACCTGCAGGACCTCATCATCCGTCGGAGGCGTGCCGCCGTTTGCAGCTGTCATTGCCTGGAAGGTAATGGCAGCAGCACCGGCCACGTAAGCCGCAGCGTTGGAGGTGCTGAAGCGGTTGACGTTGTTGTTGTAGTTGTTTCCGGTAATCAGTTCCGTGCCGTCCACCAGGAAAGGGTGTGCACCGAAGCCGATGCTGGCGCTGCAGGCGGCGATGTCACCGCCGGTGTTGGAGAAATTCGTGGCAACTTCGAAGAAGCGCTGCTCGAAGGGCACGGCCCAGCGTGGGAACCAACCGGTATTCGGATTGTCAAAGTCGGGGACCGTGTCACCGTCAACATCCACACCGCCCGTGATGGCGTGGCGGTTGGGGCCGGTGGCGCTGACCGCTATGCAGTTGGGGTCGGAGGCAGGCGTGATGCTCTGCGCTCCGAGATCCACGGGGGCATCATCAAAGCCCGTGCCGTTGAAGCTGCTGATCACGTCGCCCGCAGGAGCAATGCACAGCACGTCATTGTCAGCCGCATTCTGCAGGGCGGTACTGAGGCTGCCGCCAACTGGACCGGTGCCGAACATGCCGAGCAGGATGACATTAGCCCCGGAGGCTACGGCATGGTCAATTGATGCAGCCAGCTCAGCGTCACTGAAGGTCCAGACACCACCGGCCTCGGTTCCGGTCTTGATAAGCATGTACTTTGCAAAGGGGGCACAGCCTGTGGTGCCTTCATTCCAGACTTCGTCTTCCGTCAGGTTTCCGCCGCTGCCGTCAATGTCAAAGCCGCGGACGTTGAAGCCATTGGGCAGGGCAGCCATCACACCGAGCATCACGTCGCCGGTGTTGCGGTAGGGCACGAAGAGACCGCCGTTGTCAAAGGTTTCCCATGTTGCGGCCGCCAGGCCCGCAGTGAAGGTGCCGCCTCCGTCCACGGATCCGGAATTGACATCATCAAGCTGGCCCGTGCCGGGGGTCTCGTCCAGGTCCACGCGGTCCACCGTGCTGTAGTCGAACCAGCCGGCGTCAATGATTGCCACGGTCACAGGGTTGTCAATCACGTTGTCGCTGAAGGCCACGTCCCAGGCACCCGGGAAACCGTTGGCGTTCAGGCCGTTGTGCTGGCCGATGAAGTTGATGATTGACCCGGTCGCACCGTCGAAGGAGAAGCCGAAGAACACATCGCCGTACATGGGATCCCCGAATGGCAGGTAGCTGGCGCTCTTCATGTCTGACAGCCTGCTGATGTCCATCCGCGGGGTGTTGTCGACCATCGTTGGCGTGTTGATCAGGTGTACCGGTGAGGCACTGGCAATCGCATATTCCTTCTGCAGGTCACGCGCCAGCAGGTCCAGGTCCAGGCCCGTTGGCACGGAAATGCTGGCCTTGTTGCCGTCGCGTTCAAGTAGGGCGTAACCATAGCGGTCCAGTACGGCCTGCAGCTCGCTGTCTGTGACAGCGGTAGAGATGTCCAGCCTGCCGGGCATGACGCTAACGGAATGGTCGCCATTCACGGAGCCGGGAGTGTCGACTTTCAGTGTCAGGGTATCCCCATTGTCTCCAGCCGGAGTGATCGGGTCCGCGATATTGCCCCCGCCGCCCCCGCAACCGTATGCGAAGAGGCTGACGAGGATCGCAGCCATTACGAGATAGATACGCTGCATAGGTATCTCCCAGTTCATTACTTTCAGATTACGCGTGGCCCATTCCTATACTACCCGCCCGAACCGGATTTGTTCCCCAGGGCCCTCTGCCAGGGACAGAGGCTACCGGCGCAGGCCCGGGCCACGACTACATTATACGTAAATTCTGCGGGCTAATCGCCCTCGGGTACGCTCACGAAGTTCTGCACAAGACCCAGCTGCTCGGCGAAGAAGTGCTCAAGGTCCTCCTCATCACCGCTGGAGACGCTCAATACCCCGTCCCGCCGGACTTCCGCGCTGCGCCGTGTGCCTTCATAGAAGAAGGACAGCCTGAGGGCCCGGATCCGTCCCGGCTGGTTCACGAGACTGTCCAGATTGAGCTGGTTGTCCACGGTCTTGGCCTGGTAGCGCCCGATCATCTTGGGTTCCACGAAGAAGTTCTCGAAGCTGGCCTGGCCCAGCTGGGCGGTGTTGTACATGTCCAGCATCTGCCGGGCCCAGCCCACCACGTCCACCTCGAGTTCGATCAGTTCCGTATTGGCCCCGCTGCCGCACTGCTTGAGCAGTTCAGTGAACAGGCCCAGGTCGCGCTTGCCCTGCGGGCTGAAGATCAGCTCCCGCTTCGCATCAATGGTGCAGAACAGCACCCGGTCGTCATAGCGCTTTTCCACCACGAGCTTGCCCTCGGCATCATCGAAGCGCCGGCCCTCCCGCTCAGAGCGGAAGACCAGCTCAAACGACAGGCGCGGGAAGGCGCGGTCCACGCCCACCACCTGCATCCCCGGGTTCTTCACGAAGTTCACTTCACTGAGGCGCTTGCTGAGCGTCTGCAGCTGCCCCTCGCCGACGCCCCGGAGGCGCGCGAAACTGCATTTCAAATTCGGCATCGGAAGAGTTTATCAGGGACCGGGGAAGCGTGACCGGAAGCAGGACATAGGAGCCCGATTGTAGGGGGTAGCAGAAAGGGAGTCAGGGAGGCGCGCAACTTGCTTGCGCGCAATGGGGAAAGTGTAACGGCGTCGCCTTGTGACGCCAGCGCGCGAGCTGGTGCTTTTCATACACTTCGATTCGCGTGGAAGGGAATGGTGTCAGATAGTAAAGAGAGTGAGACAAAGTGGACGTAGGGTATGGGGTAAAACCCCATCCTGGCGGGGGTATTACCCCCCGCCCTACGATGCGCCGTCGCTTGCGCAGCAGGCATGATTGCAAATTCCGGGATGACATGCTTGCTGAGTGGCATCTTCTCCAAAGCGTCGCTGGGCGACGCCGGTCCTGTTCCTTTTTCCGCCTCACCCCCGCCGGGGCGGGGTTCGACGGTCTGCAATACAGCTCAAAGCCAAGCTTCTCGCTGATTGAGCGTTGCATCTTCCCTGGCAGCAGCTTAACTTCCACCCGACCCGGATGCGCGAATGCGCAGCCGCAGGGTCAGACCGACGAACGATTGAGTGAGTCGGCAAAGCACTGATCTCCCCTCATCCCTTATCCCCCGTCCCTTTCTTCTTCACATGCTCTTCAACGAAGCGCAGCACTTCGTCCCTGTTATCGGCAAACATGATGCTGTGCCCGCGGAAGGGATCAAGTCCTGAGGGCCGGGGCAGGGTGGTCAGGTGTACCGAGCGCGGATGGGGATAGAAGTTACGGTAATGTTCCCAGCGCCGCAGGCTGGAAACCCCGCCGAAACGCACGCCCACCCCCCGCTCGTCCAGCGTGTACTGCGCCGGCAGGTACAGCGGAGCGGTCATTCCGAGAATCATGCCCAGCGCCACAATGCCCCACAGTGGCCACTGCAGCGGGAATTGCCTCCGCTGTTCCTCAATCTGCTGCAGGCGCCGTTCGATATCGCCGCGCTCCAGCTGTCGGCCGTCAATGATCGCGAAGGGAGCGCTGCCCAGTTCCTCCAGG
>JAHEFU010000137.1 GCA_024645305.1 Planctomycetales bacterium | reverse complement strand
CAGCCTCGAGCTGGAATTCAGCCAGGGTTTCACGGTGATCAGCGGTGAATCCGGAGCCGGCAAGTCACTGCTGTTTGATGCGATTGCCTTCGTACTTGGCGGACGTACCCACCGCAGCCTGCTCGCAAGTGGTGCCAGCAGCTGTGAAGTGGAACTGACGCTGGACCTCTCGGCGGCTGAAGCCCGGCGCCTGGGACGGGGATTCCGTGAAGCTGGCAACGCGGTACGCAGGCGCTACAGTGACAACGGACGCAGCCGGATCAGCCTGAATGGCAGCCCGGTCAGCGCCCAGGAGCTCAGAGAAGCACTCGGCCAGCTGATAGAAATCGTTGGTCAGTTTGAAAGCACGGTTCTGTTCAACCCTGACACACACATGGAGATCCTCGATACCTTCGGCGGTGAGAAGTTGACAACCGTCCGTCAGGCCTATGAGGAAAACTACCAGCGGTACCGCGAACTCAGCAGTCAACTGAGAGCCCTGCGGGAATCCAGTTCGCGCCGGGCCCAGGAGATTGACTTCCTCACATACCAGGTGCAGGAACTGGAAAGTGCCGAAATACTGCCCGGGCAGATGGGCGAGGCTGAGGCCGAGCTCAGGCTGCAGGAGAATGCTGAGGCCATTGTCGCCGCGGCGCAGTCCGCTGCCCGCCACCTCAGTGGTGATGACGATTACACGGGAGCCTACGATGAACTGGCGCGTGCTGAGCAGGAAATCGCCAGCATCGCCCGCCTGCTCGGGGATTCCGCTACCGGACAGGCCATGGAGGAAGCCCTGGAGCGCTGCAGCAGCCTGCTGGAGAATCTCAGTGACCTGTCACGCCAGCTGGGGGAATTGGCCACGGAGGTCAGTTTTGATCCGCAGAGACTGGAGCAGCTGCAGGGTCGCCTGGACAGGATGCACGAACTGGAGCGCAAGTACGGCTGCAGCGCTGATGAGCTGGAAGGCCTGCTCGTGGAGAAGCAGAAACTATTGGCCTTGCTGACGGACGAGTCCAGTTCACCGGAGGAAGTCGAACAGCAATTGCGGAAGCAGCATGCTGAACTGCTGAAACAGGGCACAGCCCTTGGCAAACTCCGCGAGGATTCGGCGCGGCGGATCGAAAGGGACAGCGCAGCCTATTTTCGCCGCCTGGATTTTGCCCATACTGAACTGCGCATAGAACTGAGCCGTTTGCCCGAACCGGGGCCCGCGGGAATGGACGCTGTGGAAATCCTGATCACCCTCAATCCCGGTGAGCCGGCCCGGCCCCTGGCCCAGGTGGTCTCCGGTGGTGAGTCATCCCGCCTGCTGCTGGGGCTCAAGGCCACACTGGCTGACCGCCATGGCCAGCGGATACTGCTGATGGATGAAATCGAAGCCGGACTGGGGGGCAGCGCAGCCCGCAGTGTGGCGGAAGTTCTGCTGGAAATCTCCCGCGAGCGTCAGCTGCTGGCCATTACCCATCTCCCCGCAGTGGCTGTCAGGGCCGGGGAGCATATGCTGGTTAACAAGCAGGCCAGCCGGGATCGCACCAGTGTCTCAATCCAGTTGCTGGATGAGGCGGGCCGTCGCAGTGAGCTGGCGCGCATGGTCGGTGTTGAAGGCGGCCAGGGCACGATGCAGGTGGTGGATGAGCTGATTCGCGAAACCCATCGCGGAGCCTGAATTTATGCCAGGGAACATATAAGGTCAGCCAGCCGTCCAGAAGTGCGGCGGTGCTAGAATCAATGTTCCCGGGAAGGCATGAATAAAGCGGAAAAACGAAAGAGAGCGGATAGGCGCAGGCGCATTCGCGACGCGATCTTCTACTGGATCAGGCAGGTCGTCACGCTTGTGTTGCTTGTTGCCAGCTACTTCCTGGTCCAGCATGTCTTCAAAATGAGCGCAAAGGAAGTCGCGGAAGTCAAGGAACGCGAGGACAGCCCATACTACATGATCGTTGACGACAAGGTCAGCATGTCCGTGGTCGATGACAAGGGCCAGCTTTCAATGAAGATCACCGGGGATTCAGTCAAGCTGTCCACGGACCAGAGAACCGCCGAGTTCGAGAATGCCGACGCTGAGTACTTCGAGGATGGCAAGCTGTCCATAGCGATGCATGCCAACCAGCTGACCTATGACACACAGACCGAGGACTTCGACCTGGACGGCCTGAATATTGACACAAGTGACGGGATGCATATCGAGGCTCCCAATGTGGAGTGGCGCCGGGTAAAGGACCCGCGTGCGGTCACCATGCCCAGCGCAGCCAAGGTCCCGTCCTTCCGCTTCTCCCAGGGCGTCTACGTGGAGAACAAGAAGGATGGCAACAGCATCCGTGCGAACTACATGCAGGCAGACAAGGAACTGCGCTACATGGAATTCGTCGGGCTGGTGGAAGGCAGCGTGAGTGAGCTTTCCGATACTGAGTTCATCACGGAACGCGAACTGACGGATGTGGAGGACCTGAACCTGGATGACATCAAGACCCTGGGCTTCAAGGCGGAGCAGGTGATCTACGACATGAACAACCAGGTGATCGTCGCCAGCACACGGCTGTATGACCGTACCTTCCGGGTGCGGGACATGGACGGCCGGGAAGTGCGTGTGGAGGACTACCAGAAGGATGGTGGGGGAGTGCCCCTGCCGCCCTCTCCCCTGACATTCACCAAGGAGGAGATCACCATCACCTGCCACCACCTCGAGGCGCATATTGACAAGAAGTGGCTGGCCTGTGTCGGTGAGATCGAGATGCTGGTCCCGCCCAGTGAGCCAAAGGATGATGATGACAAGGCCCTGCGCGTGGTCAAGCGCTACGAGACGCGCATTCGAGTACTTCTGGGGCCGCGACTACATCCTGACCCACAGCCGCACCCGTGTGGAACAGGAGGACCGGCTGGCCATGGCCGACCGCATCACCTACTGGGGTGACCAGAAGATGGTGCTGCTGGACGGCGCGGTCACGATGGTACAGGGGGACGGCCGCTGGATGGTGGACGAAAAACTGATCAGCGTCGACAACCACGACATGGAACGTGCGGTCACCGCCTACATGGAACTCGTGATGGACCGCTCGGTGGTCTATCTTGACAACAATGACTTCATCGCCTCCGGTGGGGTCCGCATGGCCCAGGATGAACGCGAGACCTTCGCGGACACCATCGTCTACCAGGACGAGATCAAGCTCATTACCGCCGATGGCAACGTGAAGTTCATTGACAAGGACAGCCAGCAGCTGCTGTGCAACTCCCTCGTGTTCCACAAGGACAGCGACTTCATCGAAATCAAGGGCGGCATGTCCGCCACCCTGCGCATCCCCGCCAAGTTTGCCAATGACATCAACCGGGCGATTGCCGATACGCGCGAGGAGGATCGTCCCTCCGAGATCAGTGATCCCGAGGTTTCAGAGGAAACCCCCACGCGCAATCCGAACACAAGCTCACTGCTGGCACGAAGTGTCCAGCCGCTGGATGTACCCAGTCCGGAAGCTGACGATCCTGATAACCTGCCGGCACTGCCAGTGCCTGACAACCAGAGTGCCAGGCCGCGACCTGACACAGCCCCCGCTGACGGGGAAGTCAATGCCGCGGAGTCCGGCAGCGCTGCGGAACCTGCAGAAGACCGCCCGGACGGTGATCAGCACACAGGGGAGGAAGGAGAATGAAATCCCGTTTCCTCAGGCTGCTGATTTCACTGCTGTTGTGCCTGCTGTGCGTGACTGGCGTGCAGGCACAGTCCGGCGAGCAGCCGCAGGAAGAGCCGAAGAAGGAACAGCCGCAGCAGGAACCAGTCAAGGAAGAATCGCCTGCCAGCGAAAAGCCGGCAGAGGACAAGGCGGTGGAAGTCCAGCTTGGCGACAGGGCGAAGACTGAAAAGGCCGCTGAAAAGGAATCGGCCGCCAGCGAGCGAGACCAGACACAGGGTGCGACACCACCGGCAAATGCCGCCGACGACACTTCGGGAAGCCAGGCGGGCGGCCAGTCCACTGTACAGCGCTCCGGTGAATCCCAGGTACGTCTTGTGGATGAGGGCACCCAGTCCACTGTTCGTCCGGAGGACCAGAGCAGCGGACTGCTCAGTGCACCGACGGAGCAGCAGGGTGGGGAACCGGCGGGCACGGGTGGCACCAACGTTGCTGAGGGGAATTCAGGAGCTGAATCCACGGTTCAGCGCATCCAGGGCGTGGAAACCCTCGGAGACCGTACGTTCCAGGGCCCGGTCGAGGGCGGTCCCCGCGAAGCCATCGGGCCAGTCCAGGGCAACTTGCCGGCGGTTGAGACACCGGGTTTCATCGCGGATGAGGAAGGCAGTGTGCCTGATGACATGGCCGAGCTGGATGAACTGTTTGACCTGTCTGAATTCGGAATTGACAACGAGCGTCTGGACATGGACATGACGCCGGAGGAATTCCTCGAACGCTATGAACAGGACCTGGAGTTCGAGTCCCTCCTGCCGGGATCACGCCTGCCGGATGGCCCGGTACCGGACATCATCAGTCGCCAGGAGGCACGGCCGGGCATCGGCCTGATGGACAACTACGCCTGGCTGAGCGTGCCGACCGGCACCGTGAGCGGCAGTACGGAGACCAAGCAGTTCCACATGGAAGGCGGTGTGATCATTTACTTCGACGAGATCACAATCAGTGGGGACATTGCGGACGTGGATGAGAAGAATGAAATCGCCGTGCTGCGTGGCAACGTCAACATCATTGACCCCAAGTACACGCTGAAGACGGATGAGCTGCGGATCCTCTTCAATGAGAAGAAATTCCAGGCCAGCGGCTTCGTCAGCTTCAAGAAGCTGGCGGACCGGGCCAAGACAGAGCCGGACATGTCGCTGGGGCCGAAGGATCGCCTGCGCGAGTACTTTGCGGCGCGCGAGTTCGAGCTGAGCTGCGGCAGGCTGTTCTACAACTGGGATACCCGCGAGATGATTGCTATTGAGAGCGTGCGCATGGGCCACCCGGTATTCAGCGGGACCATGTACCGGATTGATTACAACGATGAGTCCAAGGAATACCTGATGAGTGGCGGCATCAAGCTGGAAGTCGAGGAGTATGACTGGATCTTTGAGAATGAGCTGGCCGCAGCCGAGGATGAGAAGAAGCTGCGCGCCCTGACGGATGGCAAGACGACCATCACCTGTGACAGGCTGGCCTATGATGAAGCCAGCGGTGTGGCGCGCTTCTTCGCCACAGCCGGCGGTACCGTGAAATTCCAGCAGCCCAAGCGTGAAGTCAAGGCCGCATATATCGAGATCAACGATGAAACCAAGGATTTCTATGCCGAGGGCAGCGTCGGGGAGAAGATGACCTACAGCCAGATGGACGGAGAATGGCTGTTCGCCGGCGGTCTGATTGACCGGGACACGGTCAGCGAGGACCTCAGCGAGACGATGCAGGAAGCCATGAATGCCGAGGCTCTCACGCTGGAGTACAACTTTGAGCGCAAGCGGATCGAGATGCACGGCGAAGTCAAGGTCACAAGCGGTCAGAAGGTGCTGCAGGCCGGGGAGCTGATCCAGGATGAGACTGCCAAATTCTTCCTGCTGCGTGACAATGTGCTGGTAAGGCCGGACGAGGACAGCAGTGTCTATTGTGCCCAGGTCTATGTGGATACGGCCAATGACGTGTTCACCTTCGTCGGCCTTGTGCAGGGCAGCTTCGTGAATGCAGATCTGGAGACCCAGCAGGCTGCTGGCGGGGCGGGGGATACGGGAATAGACATTGCCGCCGGGGCCTTTGCGACCGGAACCGGAACCGGAACGAACGTGGTGGAGGGCAACCGCAGCAACCGCTGAGCTCCCTTAGGGGCTGATACAATCTTCGGGTGGACCAGCACACAGAGATCCTCAAAGTCCTTAACTCCTTCAGTGGAGCATGCATCGGTGTCGTCGGCGACCTGATGGCGGACCGCTTCATTTATGGCCGGGCCAGCCGCATCAGTCCCGAAGCTCCCGTTCCCGTAGTGCACATCACCCACCGCACTACACAGCCCGGTGGTGCGGCCAATGTTGGCAACAATGTTATGAGCCTGGGTGGCGGCCTGCATCTGTTCGGCGTACTGGGGAAGGATGAGGTCGGAGCTGAAATCCGCACGATTCTCTCAGGACAGGGTGCCAGGCTGGAGGGAGTTGTCAGTGACGGTGACCGGCCCAGCACCGTCAAGACCCGGGTGGTGGCCCATAACCAGCAGGTGGTGCGTTTCGACGAGGAGCTTGCCGGCGACATAGCGGAAAGCACCAGGGAGCAACTGCTGCGGCATGTGACCGCAGCCCTGCCGGAACTGGACATCCTGCTGCTCAGCGACTATGCAAAGGGTGTCCTGACGGAGTCCCTTGTCACCACACTGATCAGTGCTGCCGCCACGGCAGGTGTCCCGGTGATTGTTGATCCCAAGCCCGGGAACATTTCGCGCTACCACGGCGTGGACCTGGTGAAGCCCAACCTCGGCGAAGCGCTTGCCCTGTTTGCCCAGACACCCGATGGCAACAGGCGCGACATGCCTGAGGTCTGCCGTGAGGTTCGCAGACTGGCGGGAGCCCGCCGCGTGATCATCACTGCCGGGCAGGAAGGCATGCACGTGCTGGATGAAAATGATGAATACCGGCATCTGGCGGGGATGCCCCGCGAGGTCTATGACGTCGCCGGTGCCGGAGACACCACCCTGGCGGCCATCGCGCTTGCTCTTGCCTCAGGTGCGAACCTGTTCAGCGCAGCCCGGATTGGCAACCTTGCGGGCAGCATCGCTGTCGGCCACCTCGGCGTGACAGCTGTCCGGCATGCCGAAATGATTGAAGAACTGGAGGAGTTCCTTGGCTAGTCTCGATCAGGTGCTTGAAGCGCGGCTGGTTGACTGGCGCGCGCGGGAACGCAGCATCGTCTTCACCAACGGTGTGTTCGACCTGCTGCATCCAGGTCACATCGAGCAGCTGGCACAGGCCCGTTCCTTCGGCGATGTGCTGATTGTGGGCATCAACACGGATGAAAGTGTCAGGCGCCTGGACAAAGGTGAGGTGTCCCGTCCGATTCTGGGACTGGCAGACCGCATCACCATGCTTGAAGCCCTGCGCATGGTGGATGCTGTGGCCCCCTTCGCGGAGGACACGCCGTACGAGCTGATCAGCCTGATCCAGCCGGATGTGCTGGTCAAGGGCGCTGATTACCGTCTGGAGGATGTCGTGGGCCGCGACATCGTGGAAGCCCGCGGGGGCCGCGTTGAACTCATCCCCCTGGTTCCAGGGCACAGTACAAGCGAAATCATCCGCCGGATCCGGAGCTAGGAGGCTCATATGCAGCGCTGGTTGAGACGCGCTGTACAGCTGCTTCTTCCGACCCGCTGTGCGGCTTGCCAGCGGACCGGACCTGATGTGATCTGCACCGAATGCTGCACACAGCTGGAAACGGTGATCCCGCGCTATTGCCTGCGTTGTGGCCGCCAGCGGCAAACCGGATACAACAGCCCGGACTGCGCGGAGTGCCATGGTCAGGACATCGGTGTTGTCCGCAGCCGCAGCGGTTTCGTCTACAGCGAAATCGGCCGCCGCTTGCTGGCGGAATTCAAGTTCAACGGCAATCTCGCCGTCGGCCAGGAGCTGTCGGAGCTGATCCTCGGGCGGATTCCTGT
>JAHEFU010000136.1 GCA_024645305.1 Planctomycetales bacterium | reverse complement strand
TGGACAGACCACGTGGATACGTTCTCAGTTTCAGGATTCGGGATGTGGATCCAGGCGTATTCAGTGAAGTCCTTGCAAGTGAATTTGGAATAACAACCAGACCAGGTCTGCACTGTGCACCATCAGCGCATGAACACTACAAAACCTTGCAAGAGGGTGGGACGCTGCGACTGAGCGTGGGTTACTTCACCACGGAATCAGACGTGGAATACTGCATTCAGTCCATTTCTGATGCAATCGCCGGCTTCAGGTAATCCTGCGGAAGCTTGACACAAATTGCGGTAAGCGCGATAACTATAATGTGTTGATAGTTTGTTGATAACTGTTAATCAACATAATGAGGGTAATAAGGCGGCTGGCGCTTCAGCGAGGCTGGAGTTGGCGCTGAGCTATAATCCCGGCGGCAAACTTCCCGCTTAAGGGATCAAAAAAGGGAAACACGTTGGCGAAGAACGACGACAAACGGTTCATTACACCCAAAAGTGAAAATGCGAGCCAGTGGTATACCGAAGTAATACTGCAGGCTGAGCTCGCGGACTATTCACCTGTCCGCGGCTGCCAGGTGTACCGACCGTACGGCTTCGCCATCTGGGAAAAGCTGAAGAAGATCCTCAATGACCGGATCATCGCCACGGGGCACGAAAACACGTATTTCCCGTTGTTCATCCCCAAGAGCCTGCTGGACCGTGAGGCCGAGCATGTGGAGGGTTTTGCTCCCGAGGTGGCCTGGGTTACCAAGGGTGGTGGCAAGGACCTCGACGAGCCCCTGGCCATCCGGCCCACCAGTGAAGTGATCATTGGCGTGATGTGGGCCAAGTGGCTCCAGAGTTACCGCGACCTGCCATATCTGCACAACCAGTGGGCCAATGTCGTACGCTGGGAGAAGACCACACGGCCCTTCCTGCGCACCCTGGAGTTTCTGTGGCAGGAAGGCCATACCGCGCATGCTGATGAAGAGGAAGCCCGCGAGGAAACCGCCCGCATGCTGGACCAGTACCAGCAGTTTGCCTGCCAGGACCTGGGGCTGCATGTGCTGCACGGCATCAAGAGCGACAAGGAGAAGTTCGCGGGAGCCGTGGAGACCTGGGGCATTGAAGCGATGATGCCTGACGGCAAGGCCCTGCAGAGTGGCACCAGTCACTTCCTCGGCCAGAATTTTGCCAAGGCCTATGACATCAAGTTCCTCGCTGAGGACAATACGGAAAAATTCGTCTGGACCACCAGCTGGGGTGTGAGCCACCGCATCATGGGTGGCATGCTCATGGTGCACGGTGATGACAAGGGGCTGATCCTGCCTCCGAAAGTCGCTCCGATTCACATAGCCATTGTTCCGATCACACGCGGGGACAATGTCTCCGAAGTGGTCGAGGCCTGTCATAAACTGGCGTCCGGTTTGCGCCGCGAAAGCTACAACGGCGAGGCGGTGGCTGTAAAGGTGGATGACCGGGATGGCTTCCGTCCCGGGTTCAAGTTCGCCCACTGGGAGCTCAGGGGAGTTCCCTTCAGGCTGGAAGTGGGTCCACGTGATATTGCGGAAAACGCAGCAATCCTCGTGGACCGGATCAGTGGCGAAAAACGCAAAGTGGAAGTTGATTATGAAACAGGCACTCTCGGAGCCGTGTCTATAAGTGCGGAACTCGAGAATTTCCAGCAGAGGCTGTATGCCCGCAGTAAAAGCGAGGTTGAATCACGCATCATCGAGGTAACATCCTATGACGAATTCAAGGAAGTTATCGCTGGTGGTAAGGGATTTGCCCTCGCTCCCTGGGATGGCCAGGCTTCCACAGAGGCCCGGGTCAAGGAAGAAACCAGTGCCACTACACGTGTTATGGCACCGCAAAAACCCGATAATGGTGTAAAATGCCTGTTTTCGGGGGATGTTGCGCAGTACATGGCGTACTTCGCCAGTTCATACTAATGAACCGCAAGGAGGTTGGTAGATGAAGGTCTACTGCAAAGGGTTAGTCACAGGGCTGCTGGCAGCTGCTGTATTTGTCTGCCTGCCAGTCATGGCAATGGCACAGTCTTCCGACGATTACCGTTACGAGGACAAGGTGCATGCCGCAACCTCAATCGTAACCCCATCTGTTGTGGCGGTTGAGACCCGCTTCGATGAGCCTTCCCTGAACAGCGACTACGCCTACTGGTCCTACACCCGTGGCGCCCGTCCGTTGTACGGGCTGTTTGGATCAGGTTTCATTTATAAGGATCCCAACTACGTCATCACCAACACCTTCATTACCCAGGACGCTGAGTTTGTGCGTGTGGTTCTCAATGACGGCCGGGCCTTCCGTGCTGAGATCGTTGGTGAAAGCTCCGCCTACAAGCTTGCAGTTCTCAAAGTGGACTGGGGTCCGGACTTCAAGCCACTTGGTGTGCAGATCGGAGACAGCGAGCAGATGAAGCTGGGACAGCCGATGGCGATTGTAGGCAAGTCCAACAACAACCATGACACCTTCGCTACATCCGGCATCATCTCCGCCATCCGCAAGGAGATCCCCAGCGCTGAGGGCGACCAGCCGACCAATGAATTCATCCAGTTCGACGCAGCCTGGGAGCACACCTTCTATGGTGCCCCGATAGTCGACATAGATGGTAAGGTCATCGGAATGGTTGATCGGTCGGTGACGGCCCATGGCCTGAACCTTGGCGTGCCTATAAATGAGATTGTATTCATGGCGGACCGCATCATCAGTGGTGAGGCGGTTGACACCCTGTGGGGTGTTGAGTCCCAGTTCGTCAGCCCCGGCCTGCAAAAGGCCGGCTATGTGCCCTGGGAATACGACATGGATGGCGATGGGGCTGCTGATCCCGTGGATTTCGGTGAATGGGTTTCCTTCGTGGATGCCAATTCCCCGGCAGAGATCGGCGGCCTGCTGGCCGGAGACATCATCTACCAGATTGATGAAACCTTCCTTGAGTTCCACTACAACTACACCCGCATCCGCAGAGAGTTCATTCCCGGCCAACTCGTGATCGTGCGCTTCCTGCGCATGAACGACATTACCGGTGAATGGGAGAAGAAGGTTGCCCAGGTGCAGATCATTGAAGATACCAGTGATGATGATGATGATGAATCTGATTCCTCTGGTGGATCCTCAAACCCGCACGGTTAAGGGTATCCGTCAAACAGCTTGAATGCGGGCTGGTTTGGACAACAAGTAATGGAGCAGGATATGATTAAGAAAATATTTGTGATGACCGCGATGACCCTGCTGGTGTTTGCCGGCAATGCCTTTGCGCAGGACTCAGGGGAATCTCTGAGCATCAAGGACGTGATCCGTACCGTCAAGAAGGGTGTGATCCGCGTCCAGGGTATGTCCATCTCGGCTCCCCCGGTCGGTGGCTGGGGTGGTGGTTCCGGCTTCGTGTTTGAGGTTGACTACGACACCAATACGGCCTACGCGATCACCAATCACCATGTGAGCGGTGATGCCAGTGCCTCCGCCGTGACCTTCTGGGACGGTGCGACCTACAAGGCACGGCATGTGGCCACTGAACCGGGCATCGATATCTGCCTGATAGAAATCTATGACATTCCGGATGAGCGCGACCTTTCCGACGAGGAGAAGACGATCATCCCCGTTGTCCTTGGGGACAGCGATGCGGTACGGATCGGTGAGCTTGGGCTCGCGATGGGAAATCCGGGAGACGGCCAGGATGCAGTGAACATTGACCGGTCAAATCCCTACGAGACATTCCTGCTGCTGACAACAGCCACGCAGGGAGTCGTTACCGGTCGTGACTGGCCGATCGAGTTCCTGCTCGGCATCAACCGGCAGAACCGTGGCTCACTGGGCAGCCAGTACGGCACCAATTTTGATTATGCCTTCCGTATGGCGACCGCCATCAACGGTGGTAACTCCGGCGGTCCGCTGTTCAACCAGCGTGGCGAAGTGATCGGCATCAACTTCTACGGTGGTTCATTTATTTACGGCCAGAACCAGAACCATGCCATTCCGATCAACCTTGCCAAGGACTTCGTCTTCCAGATCCTGGAGAAGGGCAAGTTCGAGAAGCCCTGGATGGGAGTAGACATCATCTTCCCCAGCTGGATCGGACCGGATGAATACACGGAGTTTGCAGAGAAGTACCGTCCCGACTATGTCGAGATCTACGGCGTCCGCAGTGATTCCCCCGCAGCACGTGCGGGACTGCGCCAGGGAGACGTCATCATGAGTGTTGACGGACAGAGTTATACAGATCCGGAGAAGGTCCGTCTGTACATCTTTTCGCAGGAAATCGGAAATGAAGTTGAGCTCGTGATCAAGCGTAATGGCAAGATCATGAAGGAGCCGGTCTTCATTGAAATCGGTGTGAAGCGTACTTACGACGCTGAGTTTTCCGTTTAATCAGGTAGGGTTTAGGAGATTGGCATGCGGGCTTTTTGCTTAGCAGTAATCATAACGGCGCTCTTCGCAGGGCAGGCCTTTGCACAGGAGTACAAGGCTACCAATGTCGTTGACATGGTTCGGGACAGTGTGGTCTCAATTGACATTAACTCACTGTCCGTGAATTATGCGACCTTTGATCAGTCCACCCAGAGTCTGCTGACGAGGCAGATCACCGGAGTGATCTACACTGAGAACGGCTACATCCTCACGGACAGCAACTCCATTGATGACGGTATCTACATCAATGTCCGCTTCGAGAATGGCAAGGAGTACGAAGCCGAGTTCATTGGAGCTGACCTGCAGTACGGCGTGGGTGTGATCAAGATCGATCCTGATGCAGACCATGAGCTCACGCCCATCAAGATGCGCGGTGAACTCTACAATTCAGACGTCGGATCCCTGCCCTATGAGCAGGGTGAGCCCGTCCTGGCCATCGGATACTCCGGAGGTTATGGAGGAACAGTCACCAGTGGCATCATCAGTGCGATCCGCACATTCCGCAACAGCCGACGCATCCTGATCCCCAACATGATCCAGGCTGACGTGCCCATCAACATTGGCAACGAAGGCTGTCCGCTGTTTAACGACCTCGGTGAGGTCATCGGTTTCCACGACATCCAGGGTGGTGGCGGAAGCCTGCAGCGCATCAGCTTCTTCGCGCCCAGCTGGATTGTCAAGCGGGTGGCTGATGAGATCATCTCCAACCACGAGAGTGAGCGTCCGGCGGATGACACGGACATTGTCTGGCATCCCTGGCTTGGCATCCAGCCCTATGCGGGTTCCTCTGGTGCCTCGGGTCTACGTGCGCAGTCTGATGACCTTAAGATGTTCTTTGGCATGCCTGACCAGTACTGGGATGTCGGAGTCCTGCTCAACGATGTGTGGCGTGAAGGCCCGGCTGCTGAGTATGGCCTGCGACGCATGGACTGGCTGATGACAGTCACAGTCGTCAACCAGGATGAGAACACCGGCGAGGATACCGTGAAGACCCCGTACCAGCTGATCAAGAACGTCCAGCAGCTGGAGGTTCTGGTTTCCACTGCGGAACGTGGCGACATCTTCATCTTCGGCGTGCTGCGCAATGGCAACCTGTTTGATGTGGAAGTCACTATCGGCCAGCATCCTGCTGCCACGGCTTACCTGCCTGATGCATCATCTGACATCACCGGTTCAGACCTGGCCCGGATGTCCGAATACTTCTGATCCGCACAATCCCCTGAATATATGAAAGGCCACCCCACGGGGTGGCCTTTTCGTTATCCAGCGACTGCTTGATCCTGCAGCCCGTTCAGGCCTCGCTGCGCTGCACCTTATCCGGCAGGCTCAGGGATAGAAGCGTTACCAGGGCCAGCAGGACCGCGCAGATCAGCAGCAGTCCGGCGAAGGCGAAGCTGAAGTTCGGCAGCGGTACGGTCTGCGGACCAATCAGGGATTGCTGCATGGCCTGCATATAGCTGCGGCCTTCAGGGCCACTTTGCAGCAGCAGGAAGGAAAACAACATCGTCCCGGCACTCGCGCCCAGCAGGAAGCCCGTATTGCGCGTCAGGGAGCTGATGCTGGAGGCCTTGGCCTGCAGGCGGTCCGGAACACTGCCCATCATCGAGGACAGCGCCGGTGCGTTGTACAGGCCGCCTCCGAATCCCAGCATCACTATGGCTGTGGAGAGCAGATTCATGTTGCCGCTGTGCACCGCATAGGACATCACCAGCATGCTGCCCACGTTGACTGACAGACCTGTGATCAGGGGTATGCGCAGGCCGATACGGTCCACCAGGCGGCCCGCCAGGGGAGCTGATATCAGGGTGGCCAGCAATGACAGCGACAGTGTCATGGACATGCGCATCTGCTCAAAGCCGAAATAGTCCTCGAGATAGTAAGTGGTGAAGATCAACCAGACCTGGATGATGAAGTTGTTTACCAGCAGGCCAAGTGCGCAGACCCAGTAAGGCCTGATGCGGAAAATGGCATATTCAAACAGGGGTTCGCTGCGGCGCTCGGAGAAGATGAACAGCAGCAGGCTTGCCACCCAGCCTCCGGCCAGCCATGGCAGCAGTTCGCGTGCCAGTCCACTCTTGAACGTCTCCGCCACAATGGTGAAGCCGACGGTAATCCCAAACCATGTAAGGATGGACAGTGCGTTGTAGTGCTGCTTTTCTCCCCCATCCTCCGTCGGCAGGAAGCGGACCCCGATGATCAGTCCCAAGATCTGGATCGGAACCTGGATCCAGAAGATCCACTGCCAGCCGGCGAACTGACAGAGGATGCCCGCCAGCGGTGCACCGATGAGCATGCTGATCGCGACCATGCCCCCGGTCAGTCCGAAGGCCATGCCACGTCGCTCCTGCGGCACGTAGCGGGTGATCAGGGCGCTGAAGAGGGCAAACACCATCACACTGCCCAGTGCCTGGATGATGCGGAATCCAGCCAGGTAACGGATGTCAGTCAGTGGAGCCATGGCGCACAGTACAGTGCCTACGACATCAATCAGGAATCCGCTGACATAGATCCGCTTGAGACCGAACTGCGTACCGAGCTTGCCAATGATCGGCAGCATGAAGGTGGTAGTGGCCAGATAAGTCAGCAGGACCAGCACAGTGGTGTGCAGATCCACGTGGAATTCGCGAGATAGCGTGGGGAGTGCTACGCCTGTCATCAAGCCACCGATAGGTCCAAGGAAAGTGCCAATCAGGACCACAGAGAAGATCTTCCAGGGAAACTTCACGCTGGCGTTAAGGGATTCGGTCACATGAACCTCACTGTGAGAACGGGGGGGTTACGGAGTGCAAGGAAGCCGGTGCAGCAATGCGGACTCAGAAGCCAAAGTCATCCCGGCTGAACAAGCTCCAGAATGGAATGTTTTCCTGTTCGAAGGCTTCGTCTGCACCCTGCTTGCGATTCAGCACAGCCATGCAGCCGATGATGTTGAATCCCTCACTGCGCAGGTCACGCAGCATTTCAATCACTTGTCCGCCGGTTGTCACGACATCCTCAATGATCAGCAGCCGGTCTTCCTTCTCGTACCTTCCCTCAACCTGGGCAGTGGTCCCGTATTCCTTGGCGGCCTTGCGGATGAACACACAGGGAATGTCCGCGTACATCGAAAGGGCTGTGACCATCGGGATCCCGCCGAGTTCCACGCCAGCCAGGCGATGCGTATCAGCGGGTATCAGGCGCGACATGTGGTGCGCCACGCTGTGCATGATGCGGGGCTGCCCTTCAAAGCGGTACTTGTCGAAGTACCAGCGACTCTTCTGGCCACTGCGCAGCGTGAATTCACCCTCGAGCAGG
>JAHEFU010000008.1 GCA_024645305.1 Planctomycetales bacterium | reverse complement strand
CGATCCCTTCGGCAATGAGCAGGCAGGCCCGGGGGCCCGCCTGCTCATTCAATTCAGTTCAGGCAGCACTCTCCCCGTAAGAAGAGTATCCAGTCAGCATCTGCATTGAGGCAGGTAAAACATCACCTGCAACTGACTATTCGTCAGGGGTCGATAATCACTAGCTCCTCGATGATCGTGATCGCCGTCGGCATGCAGTACACGGCGCACTCATCCCACTGCGGAGGCACCAGCGGATCCGGCGGGAAGTCCTCATAGAACAGGCCGGGTGTCACGAAGTAGCTCTCCACATTGAGCGGGCCCAGTGGATGGGGCGGCACAAGGTAGTCGTCAAGCGGGACCGCGTCATACCAGAATCCGACACCCACCGGACCGCTGGCGAAGAAGTACGAATACTCCAGCCCGATCCAGGGCGCATCATCCGCCGGGTTGAAGTAGCCCATGGCATCCTTGTCAATGTGGATGCCCACGGAGCCATTCGGTCCGGCTTCCAGCCGCAGGATCGTCGTGTCCAGGTAGTTGATCAGCGCGAATTCACCTTCCCCCGGGACCTCCTGGTAGAGCGTGACCATGATGTCACCGATATGGCTCATGTCGCCGCGGTTGAGCACCGGTAACAGGTAGTCACCTGGCGGAATCGGTCCCAGCGGCAGGGAGGCCGCGAAATTGATGATGTGCTCGGAGAGGAACAGCGGGCTCTGCTGGCCATCCAGCCCGTTCTCGCCGTCCAGCTCCGTGGCCGGGTTGCCAGCTGCACTGGCCGTGCCGCCCTGGCCCCCGACTCCCGGAGGCAGGCCATCACCACCGTTGCCGCCGTTGCCGCCGACCGCCGTGGCCGGCCCCTGCTCTCCCTGGGTCAGGGTTCCGCTGCCCGTGGCTTCGCCACCCGGGCCTCCCGTGGCACTGGCAGCGGCCCCGTCACCGCCATCCCCGGCGGGGATCTTGGTCCAGCTGGCCCCGTTGCCACCGGAGCCGCCTGCGGCACGGCCCTCACCGCCGGTGCCTCCCGAGGCCCCGCCACCACCGGCCCCGCTGCCGCCATCGCTGAAGGTGGAATCGCCACCCTCACCCCCCGTACCCTCGGCATAGCCGCCGTTGCCACCGACGGCGCCGGGCAGGCAGGTGTCATTTCCGCCACTGCCGCCCCAGGCCGTGGCCAGTCCCCCCGTGCCGCCTTCGGCGATGCCGAGATTCACGTTGCCCGTCCCGAAGACGGAGCCCCTGGTGCGCACGCCCCAGCGCGGGACGTTGCCGCCGTTGCCACCCGTGGCGAATGCTTCCGCTCCGGCCTCGGCCAGGCAGCCGTTGTCACCGATCTTCCCGTGGGCCGTGGCCAGGCCGCCGACCCCGCCGTTGCCGGGGTTGAAGTTCATCGAACCGCTGATGCTGATCGAGGAGGACGCGGTGAAGCGGAACTTGTTGAGCGCATCACCGCCGTTGCCCCCGACCGCCACGCCGGGATCGCAGTCCGCGGGCGTTGTGGCATTGCCACCGCGGCCACCGTTGCCCAGCTTGATGTTGACATTGTGGAACTCCAGGGAGCGGCCGCAGTGGATCCTGAAGCGCCACTTGTTGTCCTGGCCGTCACCGCCGTGGGCGTTGCAGCTGTGGTCATCCGTGCCGGGCCGGCCGTCCGGTCCCTCGATGCTGAAGTCCTGGAACCTGAGCTGTCCGTTGACAGGCCAGATCCGCAGGATCACGCGGTGCACGTCGCGGGGCTGGACGGGGACCTTGCCCCAGTTGCCCTGTACCAGCCACTGGCTCCAGGGCCGCGGACCGTAGTAGGTCACGCTGCTCACGGACCTGCCGGCGGCTGCCGAGCGGATCCCGGCCGCAACGACACTGTCGTCATAGCCAATGCTGAAGGGATAATCCAGGGGGTCAGGGGGCATGTCCAGTTCGCTCTCCACCTCCTCGGGTTCAACAAGCTCGTCAGCACTGTCCACGAGCTGGATATTGCCATTGCCGGTCACGAGCGCTTCAGGTCCGAACGTCACGTCACCCAGCAGCACGAGCTTCATGGATGGCGCGTTTGCCGGGTTGCCCGGCAGGTTGTCCGGCAGTACCAGTTCCAGTGTCCCCTCACACTGCAGGTTGCCCTGCACAGTCAGGCACAGGTCATCCCCCTGTCCCTCGATCCCGCCCTGTGGATCAATCGTCAGGTCACTCATGAATTCCACACAGGCCCCGTTCTCCACCAGCACGGTATTCAGGCCGCTGACAATCATCGGGCCCTCAAACATCGTGTCGGTGCTGATCGGTGACGGAACTTCCTGCACAGCCAGCGGTGTTGCCAGCAGCAGGTCAGGATTGGCTGTCTCATTGCCATGCACGTCCCGCGCCCGGACCGCCACGGCGTACTGTGTGCCGTTGGCCAGCCCCGCAAGCTCCAGCAGCTGGTCGCTGCGCGGATCGGGGGGGCTGGAGGGCGCTACCCAGAAGTCCGGAGCCAGGTCGTAGTCAACTTCACTGCCGGCCTGCACCCAGCCGATGTAGCTGAATTCAGAGGCGTCACTGGCCGGGCCCCACATGATCCGCAGCGCACCATCCAGCGGGATCACGCCCATCACGCCCTCACCCTCAGGCAGGAAGTCCCAGACCGGAGGCTCCAGGTCCAGCAGCTCCGTACTGACCTTGTTGGAGGCGATGCCCTCCTCGCTGCTGCCGGCAACTGGCCTGAGCCAGGCTGTCACATCCGATATCGCGGCCGGGTCGTCCATCAGCGCGGCCATTGCCAGCCGGGCCTCCCCATGGCTCCCGCCCGGGAACTCTATCGTGCTGAGCAGTGCAGCTGCGCCGTTGTCATCCGTGGCACTGGCCGGGTAGTCCGTCTCACTGCCGGCATACAGGTGCCAGCGTGCCACGCTGTTGTCCCAGTTCTGGCCGATCGGCGTCAGGTCCGCCAGCTCGATCAGTCCGTTGCCGTTGCCATCCACGACGGAGCCGATGTTCGCGGCGGGGAATGGATCCGGGAACAGTCCGGACTGCTCGCCGAAGTGGATGCCGAGGGGTGTGATGTCCGCGATTTCCACCAGGCCGTTCTGGTTGTAGTCGCCGACGTTGTAGTAGCTGAATGTGCACTCACCCGTTGCTGCGACCAGTTCGAAGTCCGGCACGGCGCTGGCCGCAGCGGTCGGGGCAGCGCAGGCCTGCCGGGACAGCGCAGCCGCGCCGGGGGCAAAGCGGATCTCCAGCAGGCGGATGCTGCCCGAGACACCCGGGCTGTCCTGGGGCCTGCTGAGTACCGTCCCGTGGTGGACGCTGCCGGGCTCGTCCAGCACCGTCAGCTGCAGCAGCTCCTGCAGCGGGGTGTCGGCCCAGTCACCCGCCTCGCAAGCCAGTGGATGCATCCGCTCTGCGGGATAGTCCAGCCTGATGTGGGCGGCCTTCAGCTGACTGGCCTGGCCGTTGACAACAACACTGGTGTCCGGGCCTTCCCGGACTTCCAGGCTGAAGGAGCCGCTGCCGCCGAGTTCGAAGCTGGAGCCCAGCACGCTCAGGGTGAAGGCCCCGCTGCGCACGACCTGTGCAGTGTTGCCAGTTGCGTCGTCAGGTGTGTTGTTATAGTGTGGAGTTGCGTTTTCGCCGGGTAATGCAGTTGTATTGCCGCAGCCATGCACTGAAAGTAGCAGCAGGGCAACAGCCAGGAATGTACTTATCCGTAGCATATCAAACCCCTAAAGCGACTGATACATGTTGATTATGCCTCAGTGTCCATGGAAAGCCAAGATAATGCACGGAATCTGTGATATCATTTCTGCAATCAATAATTGATAATTATGTATCACATCCGATTGACATATCGCATTCGGTTTCACAAGTAATGGAGAATTAATTATTAGCCACAGCAATATTGATTATTGCAATAGGCCCTGTCAGCAGCAGCTGCGGCTGACCGCTGAGGATCGACCCAGGTAGCATTATCCTGCAGATTGCATGATTTACTAGCGGGGAATTATGTTTACTGAAGCTGCAATATAGAAATCAATATTATCAATCAGGAACTCAATTACCTGATTGGAAACTGGATTGTCCGGGCTCCGTTGCGAATGGAATTGGATCTGCCCCTCTGGCGTCCGGGTTTGTTGCTGGTGTGCAGCCAGGTGGAGCAGGACATTTCCGGGACAGTCCGGCTGATTCCGGTCGGCAGACCGCGCATTCCCGCACTGGTCTGCCGACCGGATCCAGGCACTGCCTATTTCAGCAGGGTCACATGCCCCTTGAATTCCTTCTTTTTCGTGATCTTCACACCATCGCCCGGTTTGACAAACTGCGGCGAGGAATGCAGATCCACGAGGAGGGCATCCCGCGGCGTACCCGCTGCCGGCGAAGCATCGACCCAGAACGCTATGCCGTCGCAGTCCTCATCCTCACCGTACTGCACCGCGGGCAGGAATGTGAATTCCGGCTGGGTCGGGATATCACCGGTCTCGAAGTAGATTGTCCTGTCAACGGCGTTGTAGTCAGCAATGCGCACACTGCCGTCACCCATCACGGCGAGATCCATGAAGCAGCCGCCGCCGGGGCTGTCGTTGTAAATGAAGTCCTGCACCACCTCTTCGCTGTCCAGGTCAAAGCGCACCAGTCGCTGCCCGCCGGTGCAGGCCATTGCCAGCACCGCAGTGCTGTCACGGCAGACCGCATCGAAGAAGGCCTGCTCTGATTCCGGATCGAGCGGATTATGCATGTCAGCGGGGATCAGTCGGCCCTCATAGACCTTGGTCCCCTTCCTGTCGGGACCGTAGATGCAACCGTCCCAGCCCTTGCGGGTCAGACAGTAGACGCCGTAGGGGGTGTTGAAGGCAATCGGCTGGCCCTCCAATTCGCCATCAGGGGAGATGTACTCATGCAGCCAGTCAAAAGTGCCCAGTTCCTTCCAGGCGTGCCGGATCCGCCCGGTTGTAGCGCACTCATAGAACACGTGCGGGAAGCCGTCGTCATCGAATGCGACCGATGGATTGGCACCGGCCTCGATCGGAGTGCCGATCTCATCCGAGCCGACTTCGAAGTTGCTGCGCGGTGACCAGACCATCGAATCCAGGTTGTCAGCAGTTATCTGCCGCACCACGCCGGTGTTTGTCGTGGCATCGTAGTAGGCCAGGACCAGCCCGCCGTCGGGTCGGATTGCCAGGTCAAGGCTGGAGCCGACATCGCCTTCGCAGTCCACCGCCTGGGTATGCCAGAGCCGGCCGTCCTGCCAGATGTGGTAAAGCTGGCCATTCGAGTCGTCATAGTAACAGGCATGCAGTCTGCCGCTGCCATCGGTTTCCACATCCATCTGCGATGCATAGCCCGTGCCCTTCACCGTGCCGTCCCAGCCCTTGCGGAAGGCCAGGGTGCCACCTGCCGGAGGCGAGTCACTGGCCCTGATGGCAACGGACTCGACATGGAACTCCGTAGTCCCCGTCACGAGAATGACGATATTCTGGAAGGGGGTATGGCGCATGGCACCAAGTGTTTCTGCGGACGGCTCCTGCTCGCCCGGAAGTTTCAGGCCCCAGAAGCACATGTTCACCGGTTCACCGGGCCACTGCTGCAGCTGAACCCACTGCCAGCGGCCCCTCTCGGGATCGGAGATGGCGGCATACACTCTTCGTTCATCTGAAGCCGGACCCTGCTCCCTGACTTCTATGCCGAAGGGTGCATGGGGATTATCCAGTACCGAGAGATCAAAGCTGTAGATGGCATAGGCCAGTCCGGCCGGGTCGGGAACGCTGCCAAGCATCGGACTGAACAGCGCGCCGCTACCTTCAGGGCTGACGCCCTGCTTGACGAGATCATCGCGGAAACTGCCGGCCGGGCAGTTTAATGGGCTGGGAATAGCAGATACATCACGCTCGATGCTGCCGGGATCAGGCAGGCTGGGGAAGGATCGGTCCTGTAACTCGACAGTTGCCAGGGGCAGGTCAGCGGAAGTGGAATCATGCTGTAAGGCAGTGGAGCCGCCGCAGCCGGCGAGCAGCAGTGCAATGGTCATGACGACAATAGATACCATCCGGGGGCCAAGGCCCCCAGGAAGCGCCATAGACATTTAGGGTATCTCCTGGAAAATGAAGTAGTCTCATCGACCAGAAATACTACACTGAATTGAGATTGAATATCAGCGCTGCGTGAACATTGTGGCCTGAAGGTTGACAGATAATCCACCAGCTGAACTGGCAGATCCCCTGGCTGGTCAGGGTCTCCGTCCACAGGCAGGCCTCGACCAGCCGAACGCCCTATCAGTTGCCGCATTTGATTGGACCATGCCGACCGCGTCCATAATAGGTATGTGAGCGATAAGGTGGCGGACAGTAATGGTGTGAAGCAGCCCATTGACAGACTCCTGCCGGTCCTGGCGGGCATTGGGGCCCTGATCCTGCTGCTCGTGCTGGCAGTCAGCGGCATCCTGCTGCCGCAGCTCAATGTGAAGCTCGAATCCGCGGTGCGGCGGGAATTCGCCCTGCAGGACGAGGCCATTGTGCAGATCCATTTCGGCTCCCTGCGCCAGACCCTGCGGGGCTATGTCCCCTCATTCACTGTGCAGGCTGACAGCGCCGTGATAGACGAACTGCCCGTGGAGGACCTGGAGTTCGAGGCCAGCGGCATTGATTTCAACATGCGGGGTATCCTGCGCGGCGACAAGGCGGAACTGAGTGCCCTGGGTTCAGCGCAGCTTTCCATCCGGGTCGCCGAGAAATTCCTGCAGGAACGCCTGGCACCCCTGATAGAGGAAGAGGGCCTGCTGGAACCGGTGCTGGCGATCGAGACGGACGGCGTCAAACTGACAGCCAAGAAGAAGAACAAGCTCCTCGGCAAGGTCAAGCTCAGTGCCAAGGGTGTATTCATTGCCGATGGCAGCAGCCATGTGACCTTCCAGCTCAGGGACCTGGAACTGGGGCAGCTCAACGTGGGCATTTCCGGGCTGGGCCTGGAGTTCGCGGAAGCCCTGCCCGTCCTGGACATGGGGGGCTTCGCCGGGGACATCCTGGTGGACAAGGTCAGCACCAGCCTGGGCTACCTGCAGGTCAGGGCGCATACCGGCGGCAACTGATCCCTCCCGCGGGACTGCCGATTCGTCTGCACTAGCTGTCCTGTCCTCCGGGGAAAGTAAAAGGCGGGCCATAGCCCGCCTCACTCATTTCAGATCTGTACGCCGCAGCAGGAAATGCCCCCTGCTCAGTCGTCATCTTCCTCACCATCACCATCATCATCGTCGTCATCGTCATCATCTTCCATGTCGTCGTCATCGCCGACGGGGATGTAGATGTCCATCACCATGTTGCCATCCGCTGACGGGGCTCCGAGATGGTGCTCACCCGCCGGGGCATGCTCCACCTCGATGCCGGACATGGCCAGCCAGGTGTAGGCTGCCATCCAGGTAACGCCGGGGTCCGGGCCGTCATGGTGGAACACCATGTACTCGCCGGCCGGTACATCAAAGATGAACAGCGGATCCTGCGGGTCGGCACCATCAGGAGCGCCGAAGGCGGCAAAGATCGCGGTGTCCGCACTGATGTCAGCAGCTGCATCCGGCATGACACTGCCGGTCATCATGTTCTCGCCCATCAGGCCCTGCTCACCGGCCAGCTGGAACAGCTGTCCGTAAAGTGCCTCGAAATCTCCGCTGATTGTGCCGGCCAGGCAGACCATGGAGTGCGCCGGGCCATCCATCTCCATCGGGGCCAGCGACTGCATCACATCCATTGCTCCCGTCACGGCTGTTGAGCAGCGCTCGCACAGCATCTCCGGATCCTCGCAGTCTGGGCACATGTCCACTGACATGTTGCTGAGGATTTCCTGCGCCATCGGTGCACAGTGCGCGCACAGGCCACCGTCCATACCGCAGCCGGGGCAGGTTGCCGCGGCGGCATCCGCCATGGCATGCTCATGTCCCTCATGCTGGGCCAGGGCCTGGCCATGCAGGCTCAGTGTGGCAGCAGCGGCGACCATGGGCAGCAGCAGGATCCTGAAAAAGTACATTCGATTCATATTATTCTCCACCTCGTTTTGGACTGATAGTAAGTTATCAAGCATGCAATTATACGTGGAAGCGGGTCATCCTGCAGGACAGGGCCTGCCCGGGCCTTCCGGAGGCGGATACTGTTCAGCCATCATGGTCATTGCGCTCGGGGAGCACGGCAATGGAGTACTGCAGGAATTTCCACTCGTTGCCAGCACTGGCGGTGCCGCACAGCCGGGGATGGCCGTTGTCAGGAAACGCACTGCCTCATCCAGATCCCGCACCGTGATGTTCGCAGTTTCCAGCTGGGCTGCCATGCCCCCGGCATCACGGGGCCACGCTAAAATAGGACAATGGCCAGTGGTTCAAAGAAGGTGATTTACGCAGCGCTCGTCGGCAATGCCCTGATTTCCATCACCAAGTTCACAGCTGCCGCGATTACCGGCAGTTCGGCGATGCTCTCAGAGGGCATCCATTCACTCGTCGATACAGGCAACCAGGTGCTGCTGCTGTACGGCATGAAGCGCGCAGCGAGGCCGGCGGACCGGGAATTCCCCTTCGGCTACGGCAAGGAGATGTACTTCTGGAGCTTCGTGGTTGCCATCCTGATCTTCGCGGTCGGTGCCGGCGTATCCATCTACGAAGGTATCGCCCACCTCGGACATCCCGTCGAGCCCGGCAATCCAACCATCAACTACATCGTACTCAGTTTCGCCCTGTTGTTCGAGGGTGTCGCCTGGTATCTGGCGCTCGTGGAATTCAACAAGGTGCGTGGTAAGCGCAGCGCCTGGCGCGCGATCCGCCATGGCAAGGACCCGACCGTGTTCGTGGTGCTGTTCGAGGACAGTGCGGCGATGGCCGGCATCCTCGTGGCCTTCCTCGGCATCTTCCTCAGTTCATTCACAGGCAGCCATGTCTATGACGCCGTGGCCTCCATTGTCATCGGCGTGATCCTCGCCACAGTGGCCTGGCTGCTGGCCGTCGAAACCAAGGGCCTGCTGATCGGCGAAAGCGCTGATCCGGAAGTCATCGAGGACATCCGCTTCATCATTGACCATCAGCCTGAAGTGCTGCATCTCAATGAGGTGCTGACCATGCATATGGGGCCGCAGCACATCCTGGTCAACCTCAGTGTGGAATTCAGCGATGAATGCCGGGCCACGGGAATCGAGAATGCAATCTCCCGCATGGACCGGGCCATCAAGCATAAGCATCCCGAGGTGATCCGGGTGTTCATCGAGGCGGAGCCTCTCGGGAGGAATCTGACCGAGCCGGCGGATGACTCATCCAATCAGCGGGACTGAGCAGCCTTGCCGGACCCTGGAAAAGAAAAAGGCCGGAGTCCTGACGGTTACTCCGGCCTGTCATTTGCGACTTGAAGAAGAATTACTTCTTCTTGCCACCCTTAGCAGCAGGCTTCTTGGTTCCACCGCTCTTGGCGGAAGCAGCAGGGGCGGCAGCAGGCTTGGAGGCCTTCTTGGGTTTTGCGGGCACTAATTTCTCCTGATCGCATAATATGTTTTCGCGATCAGCGAAATAATACGGCAATTGTGCAGAAATACAAGTGTTTTTTGGGAAATTCCGCGCGTATTTTCCGGGCGGCTCAGGCCAGTCCCAGACTGTGCTCCCCGGATTCGGGGCCTGGGCCTGAAACATGCCGCCGATCCAGGGGGTAGTACAGCGGGAAAGTCCCCCGGTTTGGGGGGGATCACATACATGCAGGTGGAGGAATCTTCGATGCGCAGACTTATCATTGCACTGATCATGCTGCTGTCCATGGCAGCCGTCGCGGAGGCAAAAGTGACAACACAGGTCGTTGACTACGAACATGCCGGAGTGGCACTGGAAGGCTACCTCGCCTGGGATGACAGCTTCGATGGCAAGCGCCCCGGAGTGCTGGTTGTGCATCAGTGGATGGGGTTGACGGACCACGAGCGGGATTATTGCCAGCGCCTCGCTGGGCAGGGCTATGTGGCCTTTGCCTGCGATGTCTACGGCAAGGGTGTGCGCCCGGCGGATGCGGCGGCTGCGGGTGAGCAGGCCACGCTGTACCGCAGTGACCGAGCGCTGATGCGCAGCCGGCTGCAGGCCGGGCTGGACCGCCTGCGGGAAGCCCCGGGCGTGGACAGTGCCAGGCTGGCGGCAATCGGCTTCTGCTTCGGCGGAGGCTGCGTGCTGGAGCTGGCCCGCAGCGGCGCGGATGTGAACGGCGTTGTCAGTTTCCACGGTAACCTGGATACACCCAATCCGGCGGACGCCGCCAACATCAGGGGCAGCGTGCTCGTGCTGCATGGTGCGGACGATCCCTCCATTTCAGCTGAGCAAAAGGCCGCCTTTGAAGAGGAAATGCGCAGCAATAACGTGGACTGGCAGCTTGTCAGCTATGGCAACGCAGTGCACGCCTTCACGCATGAGAATGCCGGCACGGACAACAGCCGGGGCGTGGCCTACAACGAAAAGGCGGCGAAACGCTCCTGGCAGGCCATGCTGGACTTCTTCGGCGAAATACTGCAGAGGTAGTCAGTAGGGAAGAGGGAACATTCAGCTCGCAGGAGCGCCGGCATGCAGCCGGCATACAGAGGCGTGATTGCCAATCTGGAATTTCTTCTCTGCGCCTCATGAATTCTCTCTGCGTCTCTGCGACAAGAATACCAGTCTGGCGATCTCGATACCGCCCGCGCAGATGCGCGCCATGGACTGCTTCGCTGCGCTCAGTTGACAGCGAGTTGCGCGCGACGGTTCTGATTAAACACAGAGATCCGCAGAGGGCCACGGAGTTCCACAGAGGATATGAATCAGTTTGCCAGTTCTGCCTGTTGTAGGGCGGTGGTAATACCGCCGCCGGGATGAGGTGTTACCCCATCCCAACGTCAACATCCTCTCCTGATCGCGGCCAGGCTGCGCCGGTCCTTGTGGACATCAATGTGCTTCTATAGGTCTGTGTCTGAAGGAAGAGCAACAATTGTTCGCCCTTCTCTACTGCTAAAGCAGGTAGCTCCGAAGATTGCGCGCAAGTGAATTGCGCGCCTCCAAATTACTCACTCCTGCCCACTGCCAACTGCCCACTGCCCACTGCCCACTGCCAACTGCCAACTGCCCACTGCCGACTGCCTCCTGACTCCTCACTTCCTCTAGCGCCGGAGCGTGACCACCGTTTCCGTGGTGGAGTCCCAGAACACCGTGAAGGGCCGGTTGGCAATCCCCGGGCCGCTGATGCGGTACAGGCGGTCGCTGTGCCCCGTGAATGTGAAGCCACCCGTTGACAGGCGCTCGGCGGGGGCGGCCAGCCAGCCATCCAGCGTGAAGTACAGCAGCTCGTAATCCTCGGAGGGGTCCATCTCCCCAAGTGGCGTCGTCTTGTCATAGTCCACCCGCAGGACATGCTCCCGCAGGTTAGAGCCGCTGGCCTCGACCCCTGCCTCAAGCTCCGGAACCAGGTTCAGCCAGCTGTAGCTGCCGTCGCTGCGCAGGTCGCAGACCTGGTCCGGCTGGCCCTCACTGCGGAAGCACAGCACCTGGTTCAGGCGGCAGCCCACGTCAGGGAACACCGCCTGTCCACCGCTGGCCTTGTCCGTGCAGAGCCTGCGCCAGTCGTCTGAGTTCCAGACCATCAGCTGGACCTCGCTGCCATCCGCCACCGTGCAGGGAACCGTGATCTCGGTCACCGGCGAGTACTCCGCCGTGACATCCTCGTTGCCATCCCAGGTCTTGACGTAGACCTTCACGCCATTGCGCCCGTCGCCCGGCGCGTCGCCCACGCCCCTGAGCCAGGTCCAGGCGTGATTGCCATCCTGGTGCCCCCACCAGGGGGTATAGGCCTGGCAGCCGGGCACGCCGATGCTGCGCAGCATGGCATTCTCCACATTGCTGCAGTCCTCGCAGCGGCCCTCGTGCACGGCGAGCGAGGTCAGCATGCCGAAGTCCTCCCAGGTGGTGTCACCCTCGTACTGGTAGTAGTCGGCATAGGCGTTCCTGGCAACGCTGATCGCCCAGTCCGCGTCAGCCTCGCCCGTGTCCACCAGCTCGGGCAGCAGGGCCAGGTAGAAATGCCGGCGCCAGCGCTGCAGGGGTTCACCGGAGCCGCGCGGGGACAGCACCTGCTGCAGGAAGTCCGCTTCGCTGACTTCCGCCGCCCAGGGGAATTCCTGCTGCGCCTTGACGGCATAGAACACGTTCTCGTAGAAGGTCCGGGCATCCATCGCCGCCAGGTCGGAGATGTTGTCAGTCCCGTTCTCGCGGCGGAATTCCATCTTGTCCATCCGCGAGATCAGCCAGATCGCCGCCCGGGCCGTTTCAGCAGCGTACTCCGCTTCCGCCAATGCTCCCAGGGCTCGGGCCAGTTCATCCGTGGCCGTACCCTCCGCGGTGTAGTTGCCAAAGGCCCGGTCCACGGTGGCGGCGTCCCAGGGATCACCCGCCATGAGTGCCAGCGTGGCCTGCCAGCGGGCTGTGCTGTCAACACTGTCCCGCTCCTGCCAGGCCTGGCAGAGCGGATCAGCCGGCAGGCTGAACAGCTCCGGGGAATAAAGCCGGCGCAGGACATTGGCCCGGCTGGCATCCAGCTTGCGGTCATTGCGCTTCTTCCCGTCGCGGAAATGCAGGGCGTGTACCGTGCCGTCCGGGCAGTCCACCAGCAGGTAGAGCTTGTCCGTGGCGAAGCGTTCCAGCTGGCCGGCCTCCCAGTCCAGTGCGCTGATGTTCTCCAGCATCTCCCGGGGGATTGCCAGGATCTGCGTGCTGTCCACGATTGCCGGGTCGGAGGGGTCGGTGCCGTTGAACAGCGTACCGGCGATGTACTCGCGGGCATAGTCCGGCAGGGCTTCGGCGGCCCCGGCGCTTGCCTGCACAAGACTTGCGGCGAGGACAAGGGTAACGATGTATTTGACTATGCTGCTCACGCTGTTCCACCAGGGGCGCGGGTTGCGCCGCTTCCACTTTACTACAGGCTGGCTCAGCCTCCGGTGGAGTGCTCAGTGGCGGCGGCCTGCAGCACATCCAGCACGCTCTGGGTCAGTGACTCGCCGGCGGCCAGTTCACTGGCCACCACTGTGCTGGCTCCGAGTTCCAGCAGCGGTGCAACCTGGCTGGCGAAGGGTGTGCGCACCACGATCGGGATGTCCGGCCGCAGGCTGCGCACAATGCTGATCGCCCGGCGCAGGACCTGGTCGTCATTGAACATCAGGGCCAGGACCGCGGCCTGTTCCAGGCCGGCATGCTCCAGGGCCTCGCGGCTGGTGACATCGCCGTAGTACACGGGCTCGGAGCGCTGCCGCTGATCCTGCACCGTACGGCTGTTGAGTTCCAGCACGAGGTAGGCCTGGCCACGTTCGCGCAGGGCTGTTGCCAGCATCCGGCCGCTCGGTCCCATCCCGGCGATGATCACATGCCCGCGCAGGCCGCTGTGGGCTTCATCCGTCTCGTCAATGCCGCGTGTGCGCAGCAGGCGCTCCAGGGGCCTCAGCAGCTTCTGCCCGGCCTTGAAATGCGGGGCCGCCTGCAGGATCAGCGGGGTGAGGAACATGGAGATCAGGCCGCTGCACAGCAGCACGTCGGCGAGCATGGCGCTCTCCCCGCGGAAGATGCCCTCGCCCGCCTGGCCGCTGCGCAGCAGGATGTAGCCGAACTCACCGAACTGCGCCAGGCCGAAGCCGAACATGATGGCAATCCGCGCCGGGAAGCGCAGGAACATCCCGCCCAGCGTGGCCACAACACCCTTGCCGAGGAGCAGTGCGGCCAGCATCCCGAGTACGGGCAGCGGATGGCTGAACACGACCGAGAGGTCGAACAGCATCCCGATCAGCACGAAGAACAGCGAGAAGAACACGTCGCGCAGGGGGATCACCTCACTGAGCGTACGGTGAGCGAAGTCCGAGTTTGACAACATGATGCCGGCCATGAAGGCGCCGAGCGCAGGGCTGAGGCCGGCCTGGCCGGTAAGCACCGCCAGCCCGATGGACAGCGTCAGGACGGTCAGCAGGAAGACGTCGCGGCTGCGCAGCGCGCTGACCTGGGACAGTACCCAGTTGACGACGTAGCGTGAACCGAGCCAGGTCAGGGCCAGGATCAGCCCGGCCTTGAGGGCCACCTGCAGCAGTTCCGGGCCGATGTCCCCGCCGTCGCCCCTGAGCAGCGGGACCGCCACCAGCATCGGCACGATGGCCAGGTCCTGCATGATCAGCGTGCCGAGGATCAGCCGGCCCTGGGGGGCTTCCAGCTCATTGCGGTCCTTCAGGCTGCGCAGCACGATGGCGGTTGACGAGAGGGCGATCACCATCCCGAGGAACACGGCCTGGGAGATATCCAGCCCGAACAGCAGGCCGCCGCCGCTGGCCACGGCGATCGTCAGGCCGATCTGGGCCACGCCCGCCAGCAGGGCGATGGAGCCCGCAGCCTGGATGCGCTCACGGCTGAATTCCAGGCCGATGGTGAACAGCAGCAGGGATACGCCGATCTCGCCGAGCATGGTCAGGTCATCACTGTTGGCAACCAGGCCCAGGCCCTGCGGTCCGGCCACGGCCCCGGCGAACAGGAAGCCGCTGACCACCGGCAGGCGCAGGCGGCCCAGCAGCAGCACGGCCACCACGGCGCAGATCGCCAGCACGATCAGGTCCGCAAGCAGCGGGCTGTGTGCATCGGCCGAGGCGGCCAGCAGGGCTGTGATTGGCAGGCCGGTCATGCTGCATCAGTTTAATGCAGGCCGGCTGGTTCCGGGCCTGTTTGTCAGGCCACTTGCCCGCGGGTCAGGCCGCCGTGCCTCCGGCATGCACCGCCTGCCGCAGGCCCTGCAGGTCCTCCGCCTCGGCGGCCTTCTTCCACTCCGGGAACATCCAGTCCGGCAGTGCCTTCAGGCTGCGCAGGATGCTGGACAGCTCGCTGGCCTTCTGGGTCTGTTCCAGATGCTCCAGCAGGCGGGCGCGCAGCACCATGGCCAGCGTCTTCACGCTGAATCGCTCAGCCACCGTGGCCCGCACACACATCCGGCGCAGCAGGCCGTCCTCATCCCGGATCAGGATGCCTGCATCACGCTGGCTCAGTCCGCTGTCCCTCAGGGTCTGCTCATTGAGCTCGTCATCGCTGATCAGGCACCACAGCAGGGCGCGGATCACCGGATCATCATGCAATTGTTTGCAGAAGCTCATTTCAGTCTCTCCCCCTGGCTGATCTGTTTCAGCCAGTACGCTTACTATACGTTAAGCTTATTTTACCAGGAACCAGAGAAAGAGCAAGTGATTCGGATGTTAATAGCAATAATTGACAAGCATGAATATTGTCACTGGCTATTTGTATTGGGTAAAACAAAGAGTCTATGGGGGAGCAGGATGTCCGGGAGTCCTGCCATGAGAATTACAGCATTTTATTCATGCAGCCCGTTATTACTGCTGCTCAACTTTTTCCTATCGGCCTGTTCAGGCACTTCAGCTGCGGAACCACCGGTAGTAAGCAGTGATTTCCCGGTGCGCACTGCCAACTGGTCAATGGACGGCGCGGATCTCCAGAATACGAGGCGTTCACAATTTCCCGGGCCACTTGAGGCAACGCGTGTTGACAAACGCAGCTATGCCGCAGGCTCGGTGCTTGGCAGGCCAATCGGGGACAGTGATGGGCATGTTTTACTTGACTATTCATACGAGGAGCCTGATACGGCTGCGGCTTTTGAATCATCGGCAATCCCAGGTTCCCCGAGCATGCTACAGCTGGATGGCCTGACTGAGCGACAAAGCTTCAGTAAATTCGGCGAGTTCCTGCTCGGAAAGGCCTCGGGCAATGATGGCACCACATACCTGATGATGCACAATGAGATTTTCGGATACGAGCCGCAATGGCCGTTTGGGCGATTCAGGAAGGGAGAGGAACGAGTGGTCCATGCAATCGGTCCCAATGGCGAAGTGCGCTGGCATGCGTTTCTCGATCGCTCCGCAAATGGCAGACTGAAGACCACGCCGCAGGGAAACCTGCTGGTCTTCTATAACTACGGCCAGGTGAGCATGCTCAGCTCCGGCGGCGATAATCTGGGATCGCTGGATACGAAAATGGAAATACTGTTCCAGCCGGCATTCCTGCATGGCAATGTGATGGTCACGGCGGGTTTCAGCCAGCTTGGACGCATCCAGGCATTCGACCTTGAGCGGGGCAGGCTGTGGGAATATCCGATTCAGAGTGCTGTTGCCAATTCCCCGGTGGTTGCAACTGACAACAGTGTCCGCTTCTGCTCAGCGTCGGGCTACCTGTATTGTCTGGAATCGGACGGCAGCCTGCGCTGGCGGACTGAGCTGGGAAATGGAATCTATCGGGACATGGCGCTGGCTGTCAATGGTACCTGCTATGTGCCGCTCGATGATACTTTGTTTGCAGTGTCTGCCGATGGTGAGCTGGCCTGGAGCAGGGAACTGGGTGGCGGGCAGATTGCCGAGCCGGCAGTGGACAGCGCCGGCAATGTTTACTGCGCCAGTCCGAATGCCGGCATTCTCTGTCTGGCAGGTGATGGAAGCGAATTGTGGTGCGTGGATCCTGATGGAGAAACAGAGGGCTGGCAGCTTGCGCTGATTCGTCCCCACGAGTTATTCGTGATCCACGGAGGTAGCGCTATCCTTGTAAGTAACTGAGCAGCATCTGCCATAAATTCCACTATTACATGAAGTTGTGTAATAATACAGTTCATGGATGCAATGGATTCCAGAACGCGGCTGCAGGTGCAGCCCTCCAATACTGAAAAGAAGCATGACACGCTTTCGACCGACAGTGTAGCTGTAAACGGGGATGGCCCCGGCATTGCTGCGCAGACACGGCCGCCCACGCTCGGTGAGAAGCCCTGTCCGCAGCGGCCCGCCCTGCAGGCCCGTCCGCTGCTGACGGACGATCAGGCCACGGAACTCGAACTGCTGTTCCGCCTGCTGGGCAACACAACCCGCCTGAAGATCCTGCATTGCCTGGTGCGCGAGGGTGAACTCAACGTGGGGGAACTCTGTGAGCGGATCGGACTCAATACCCAGGCTGTCTCCAACCAGCTGCGCAACCTGGCCGGCAACGGCGTGGTGCTGGCCCGGCGCTGTGGCACGAACATCCATTACCGGGTGATTGACGACTGCGTGCTGGAGTTACTGGAACGCGGCCTGTGCCAGCGTGAATGCGTAGTGG
Organism: Planctomycetales bacterium; assembly: GCA_024645305.1. GTDB lineage: Bacteria > 4484-113 > 4484-113 > 4484-113 > JAFGCY01 > JAHEFU01. The sequence goes on along the minus strand of JAHEFU010000008.1, from coordinate 10,930 downwards.
AGCGTGGCGAAAGCTGCGGCTCCGAGGGCTGCTGCAATGCCTGAACAGAAGCAGCCCATCGATCTCGGCAGTCTGCGCATTGACAGCCCGGCATCCCGGCCGGGACTGCGGCGCAGCCTGCCCCTCGTGGAACTCCTGATCCTGGCCTGCCTGCTGCTGGTGGCCTGGCTGCTGCTCAAGGACCGCCTCCCGGCGCTGCTGCCGGCACCGGCTGTCCAGGGTGATGCGGCGGCCGCTGAGGCGGCGCAGACTGCTGATACGCAGCTGGCGAGCCTGCCCCCCGCGCGGCCCGGTGAAATCGTGGCCGGGGGCTACATCGAGATCATCCCGCCGGGTGCCACCGTGGTTTCGAGTGCCGTGGATGCGCGCATCACGGCGATCCATGCCGTGCCCGGGCAGCTTGTCAACGAGGGGGACCTGCTGGCAACGCTGGATTCCACCCCGCTGGATCTGGAGCTGGCCAGCCTGCGTGCCAGGCGGGAAGTGGCATCCCGCGAGCTGGAGCTGGCCCGGGCCGGCAGCCGCAGCGAGGAGATCGAGGTGGCCAGTGCGGCCCTGCACTCCGCGCAGGCTGAACTGACGCTGGCCCACGAGGAAGCCCAGCGCGCGATTGAGCTGTTTGACAAGGGCGTGATCTCCCAGGCGGAGATGCGCACATTCCAGACCGCGGAGGAAACCGCCCGGCAGCGCCTGAATGCGGCGCAGTCCGCGCTCAGCCAGCTGCAGGCCGGCACCCGCAGCGAGGAGATCCGTGTGACCGAGGCCCAGCTCAGCCAGCTGGACAGCCAGATCAGCGAACTGCGCTGGCGCGTCGGGCAGTGCGGCATCCACAGCCCCGTGGCCGGTGTGGTGCTGGAGCAGCTGGCTGAGATCGGTGACTGGGCCGGGATTGCCAAGGATGACCCGTCCTCGGCGGCGATCCTCTCGATCTATGACCCGACTGCAGTGCAGGCCTGGGCTGACATCAACCAGCGCGACAGCGGCCTGCTCAGTGTGGGCCAGCCGGTCACGCTGACAACGGATGCCCGGCCGGACAGGCCGGTGCACGCCACGCTCAGTGCGATCATGCCGCTGGCCAGCATCCAGAAGAACACGGTGCAGGTCAAGGTGCTGATTGACAACGTGCCTGCGGACTTCCGTCCCGGGCTCGGTGTGCGTGTGGCGATTGACACCTCCGACGAGCGGGCGGATGGAAATGACAACAACGAAACAGGTGAAATGAAGCAGGGGGAAACGGCAGATGTCGAATGACGGCAAGGGTAATCCACTGGTGGAACTGCGCGGAGTATCCCGTCGCTTCAAGAGCGGCGGTGGTTTCATCACGCCGCTTGACAATGTGGACCTGACAATCAATGAAGGTGAGTTCGTCGTGCTGATGGGACCCTCGGGGACCGGCAAGAGCACCATGCTCAACCTGATTGCCGGGATTGACAAGCCGGACAGCGGGCGGATCATCGTGGCCGGCGAGGACATCACCGGCTACTCCGAGGATGCCCTGGCCCGCTGGCGCACCCGCGCCATCGGCTACATCTTCCAGCAGTTTAACCTGCTCAGTGTGCTCACGGCGCGCGAGAACGTGGCCCTGCCCCTGAGCCTGCTGCCCCTCGCCGCGGCCCGCAAGCGGGAGCTTGTGGACACGGCACTGGAAGTCACCGGGATCACGGACCGCAGCGGCCACTATCCGCGCCAGCTCTCGGGCGGCCAGGAGCAACGCGTTGCCATCGCCCGGGCGATTGCCTGCGACCCGCTGCTGCTGCTCGGCGATGAGCCGACAGGAGCACTTGATTCGAAGACCGCGAAGATGGTGATGGAACTGCTGGCGGAACTCAACCGCCGCTTCAACAAGACCATCCTGCTCGTGACGCATGACCCGGCGGTGGCGGCCTACGGCCAGCGCGTGCTGCACCTGAATGACGGACATATCGAGGAGGAGGTGCGGACAGAGCATGCTCATGCTTAGGATGGCGCTGCGCACGCTGCTCAGCGGCGGTCTGCGCAGCCTGTTGACAATCGGCAGCGTGGCGGTCTGTGTCTTCGTGTTCAGCCTGCTGCTTTCCCTCGATGAGGGGGTCCAGGGCATGCTGGAGAGCAGCTCCGATGAGGGGGTGCTCATCGTGTTCGAGAAGTACAAGGCCTGCCCGCCCTACAGCCGCCTGCCGGTCAGCTACGCCTCGCAGATCGCCGCGATTGACAATGTCAGTGCGGTGATGCCGGTGCGCTTCCTGCTGTCGGACTGTGGTACGACGACGAACCTGATCGCGATCCACGGCGTGGAGCCCTCCGTTTTCCGGGAATTCCGCGACATCACCGTTGACGAAGCAGCCTGGCAGGCCTTCACACAGGAGAAGGGCGGGGCGATGGTCGGCAGCCGGGCGGCGGCCAAGTATGGCTGGCAACCGGGCCAGACCGTGACTCTTGCGCAGCTGCGTGGGGTCAGTTTCAACGTGCTCGGGATCTATGACAGCGGCGGCTCCAGCCTGGATGAGGTGGTGCTCGTGGACCGGGAGTACCTCGAACAGAGCATCAATGAGGTCGGCGCCGTGACGATGTTCCTCACCAAGGTGGATGATGCCTCCCTTTCCGGGCAGGTCGCGGACCGGATTGACAGCAACTTTGCCAACTATGCGACGTTGACGCGCACGACGCCGGAGAAGGGTTTCATGGCGCAGCAGATCAGCGGCTTCAGCGAGCTCGTGGCCTTTGCCCAGCTGATCGCCTGGCTCTCACTGGGCCTCTTGATGCTGGCCACGGCCAATTCCGTGTCGATGGGCCTGCGCGACCGCATGCGGGAGGTGGCCCAGCTCAAGCTGCTGGGCTTCGACAGCCGGCTGGCGGCCCAGCTGATCGTGATGGAATCACTGCTGACCGGGATCCTGGCTTCGGTGATCGGCGTGGCGCTGGCCATCCTGGTGCTGGGCCGTGGTGCCGTCAGCATCAGTGTTGAGGGCTACACGATGTACCCGCAGTTCTCACTGGCAACGGCGCTGGCCAGTTTCATCGCCGGAGTCGGCATGTGCCTGGCCGGGGGCTACATCCCGGCCCGGCGCGGAGCTTCACGGCCGATCGGACTGGCGCTGCGGGGGGTGGACTGAGATGCGCCTGCCCCTCAGCTACAGCCTCAGAAGCATTGCCAACCGGCCCTCGCGCAGCCTGATGACCACAGGCGGGGTGGCGATCGCCATCTTCCTCTCGGTGACCATGCTGGGTCTGGGCAAGGGCCTGAGCCGCACCGCCAGCTCCACCGCGGAACCCCTCAACCTGATCGTGATGAGCTACGGTGCCGAGTCCCAGGAGTTCAGTGCGGTGGAACCGGCCTACCTGCGGGCCATGAGTTCACTGGAAAGCATTGGCAACGGAGTCCGGCTCAGCCCGGAGCTGTACCTCAATACCATGGTGCAGGCGGGGCAGGCCCCGGCCAGTGCCGTGCTCGTCAGAGGCCTGCGGCGGGAGAATGCCGGGCTGCATCCGAAGGTCAGGCTGGTCGCCGGGGAACTGCCCGAGCGCGGCAATTCGGTGGCCGTCGGTCCCCTCGTGGCAACGCGGCTCGGCCTGGACAGCGCGGAGCTGGCAATCGGCAGCCAGCTGTCATTCGAGGGCCAGCAGTGGACCGTCAGCGGGATCCTCGAAGCTCCGGGAACAGCCTATGAATCCGAGATCTGGGCACCGGTGGAGGACCTGATGGCGGCGGCGCGGCGCGATGACTACTCCATCATCATCGCCCGGGCGGCGGACAGCGCCACGCTGGCTGATGTGCAGTTCGATCTGGATACCCGCACGGATATCCGCACCACGACGGTGACGGAAACGGATTACTTCGCGCGGGAGTCGCAGCGCCTCAAGCCGGTGCTGGCGGTCTGTGCCGTGATGACCCTGCTGCTCGTCAGCGGCGGGGTGATGGCCGGCATGAATACGATGTTCAACTCCGTGATGGGCCGCATCAATGAGCTGGCCGTGCTGCTGCTGCTGGGTTACCGCCGCATTGAAGTGGTGGGCGGAATCATGCTGGAGGGCCTGGTGCTGTGCCTGCTGGGCGGAGTGCTCGGCAGTGCCGCGGGCCTGCTGCTCTCCGGCGTGCCGATGAAGTTCTCGATGAGCGCCTTCCGCTTCGTTGTGGACCAGGAGGTGGTCTTCAAGGGGATCGCCCTGGCGGCCGTGATCGGCGTGGTGGGCAGCCTTGTGCCTTCACTGCGCATGCGCAGCCTGAGTATTGCCATGGGATTGCGCAGTGCCCGCTGATGATTTAAGTGATAACGACCATTTGCTGAATATGTATTGTCATCAAGAGAGGTGTCTTATGAAGGGTTTAACTGCAATCGCAGCCATGCTGCTGCTCCTGCTGGGCGCAGGCTGCAACAAGGGTGGCTCCGCCGACAGTGCGGCCAATGTGGAAACAGCATCCAAGGTGCTGGCCAGTGCCGAGACTTCCTCGGGTGCCGGGGAAGCGGTTGTGGCCGCAGACTACCAGTCACAGGCCGGAACCGAACTCGCCCTCAGTGACGATGAGAAGGTGCTGATCGTCAGCGTGGCGGACCTCGACGAGAAATCCAGCGAGATGGAAGGCCTGGTGGCGATTGAGGGCCGTGTGGCTGAAAGCTATCCGGACAAGGGCACGATCATCCTCGTGGATTGCGACAACATGAAGGGCTGCGCCGACGGCTGCTGCCCGCAGACCCGGGTCCCGGTAAGGCTCTCCAGTGCGGGGGATGGCCAGCAGATCGCAGTTCCCGGCGTGGATGAGATGGTGATCGTCGTGGCGGACCTCAGCCTGACCGAAACCGGATACAACCTGGCGGTGCGTGAGCTGCGGAAAATCTAGGCCGGATATGCATCCATCCAGGATCCTTGACAGCCGGGCTGCTGACCGCAGAATCAGCCAGCACGGCTGTCCGCGTACGCAGTGGCTCATCCATTGGTATAATGTAGGCGGTTAAGGAATCCGACCATATGCTGAAAATAGTGGTTACAGTTTGCACGGCACTGCTGCTTTTCTCCTGCAGTGCCTCATCCCCGCAGGGATCTGATGCGGCAAGAGAGGCATCCAGGTCCTACTACCGCTTTCACGTAACAGATAGTGATCCCACAGCGAGCCAGATCTATTACGTCTGGTCGGAAAACGAGATCTGGGGTAACTACAAGGTATTCCGCGTCATCGAACCGATAGTGGACATCGACAACTATGACGAGTACGTGATTGATGGCCGGGGCCCCGATGGATCGGGCCGCTACCGCATGCGGGTGGTGCTCGACCAGGAACAGATCGAAGAATACACCTGGACTTACTTCCTGGTAACCGGTTTCTAGCACCAGCCAATCTGCAGCTGAGTCAAAATCAACCCCTGGTAAGCGGGCAGCCGCAGTCGCGCTGAGCTGTCAGGCAGCCGGCTTTATCTCCAGCCGGAATTCGTCATCCGCACCATGCCGCCAGGCTTCAGTCTGTGGATCGCCGTCGCTGTCAAACCAGGGGCTGTAGGTGTATACCCTGATCCCGCGGCCGTCCGGCAGGAATTCCAGCAGGCGGATCCAGCCCTCCCCGCCCAGTGGCAGGAACTGCGCGTTGAACAGCATCTGGTGGCAGTCCAGTCCGGCGGCGTTCTGGCTGGTCAGGCGGCCCACCATGTCACCGCCCACATGCCCGCTGAACACAAGCTGCAGCAGGGGATGATTCCGGACCAGGGCGTTCCAGAGATCCTCGCCGTCACTGGTGTCGTCTGCGGTCCCGGAGTAGTCATATGGATTGGCAGCCTGGGCCTTGCCCTTGGCGACCCAGTCGTAGCGCGTGTCGTCATGGTAGGTATAGGCATGGGTCAGCAGGACCTTGGTGTGCGCGCTGAATTCCTCGCGGCCACACAGTTCATCCGCCCAGCTGACAACCTCACTGCGCGGCCCCCACTCCAGGGAGATGACAAGCATCCGCCTGCCGTCGGGTGCCGTGAAGTCGTAGGCCGCATTCTCCATAGTCAGGCGGCCCTGGGCATTCGGATACATCTCGTGGAGGATCCCGCCCTGTGCGGGGTCCAGCAGGGGAAAGTCCGCAGGCCGGAAGTAGCGTCCGAAGCGGCTCTGGCGGTTCTCAGCATTGTGTGTGCCGTAGTCATGGTTGCCCGTTGCCAGGATGCAGGGCACGCTGTCACTGAGCCGGCTGATGGCGCGGCGGGCATTGCTCCACTGCTGGAAGCTGTTCTGGTTGCCGGTGCTCTGGGCCGCGAACAGTACGCCGTTCTGGAAGACGATGTCCCCTTCCTGCAAGACGAGGGCGATGTTCAGTGAATCCGCTTCCCGGCTGATCCAGTCAACGGTCTCCAGCAGGAGGGGCATGTGCTCCTGGTGGTCAACATAGCTCTGGATGTCCGGCAGCACGACCATGATCCAGCTGTCCGGATCAAAGGGCCATGCAGTATCTTCAGCCAGGGCCAGGCCGGGGGCCAGGCCGAGCAGCAGTGTCAGCAGGGCGGTGACTGTACGCATACCCAGATTCTAGTGGCTGCGGCCCGGCTCAGGGGGTATGGAAGTAGACCTTGCGGGCAAAGGCGCCCGGGATCTCCAGCTTGCCGGGGTAGAGCACATGCACGGTGGTGAAGCCCTCGAAGCCCGGCGGCAGTTCTATCACCGGATCGTTGTAGATGATGGTACCCACTTCGGTCGGGTCGACCACGTACCAGGTGTTCGGGTTGCTGGTGATATCACCATCCAACTCATCCAGCACCTGCAGCCGGTAGGGCTGGCCGGGCTCGATGATGTAGGGGTCGAAGTAGCTGCCATCACCGGAGAGCGCTGCGTCGAACAGCGTGAGCGTGGGCTGCGGGGCCTTGAGCTCGATGTACAGCGAATCCTCGTCCGGCTGGCTGATCCAGTCATAACTGTTGCCCTGGGCGTCGGCATAACGTGAGATGGATTCCTGGAAGCGGTAGCCCGCCAGCACCACCACCGGTTCGTAGATGCGCAGGTCGAAATTGAAGAGCGCGCCCGAAGCATGGCTCAGGTTGAGGCTGCTTTGCGAGCTGATGCCCACGTCCAGGTTCTGGAAGTACTTGCCGAACTGGAAGCCCATGCCATAGACGTTTGCATCGACAGTCAGCGCATCCGGCCCCAAGAGCTGCCAGATCCCGTCTGCCTCGTCGTCAGCCCCGCCCTGTACGCCCGGGTTGATGCTTCCCGCCACGACCTCACCGGCACCGCGGATGTGCAGGGTCATCAGCTCGAGGGAGTTGAAGGCCTCCGCCGTGTGGTTGGCATAGACCGTCACGTTGACAACCTGGCCGGGTCGCCGGGCGGTGAGGGCCGGGACGATGGAGATTGAGTCCGGGCCACCGAAGGGTTCACTCTGGCTGATGTCCGTGGCCCAGAAATTGACGGCCTCGCCGAATTCCGTGAGCCGCTGCACGCTGCAGGTCACGGCGACCTGCAGGCCCGGGCTGATGTCGGAGGAGCGGATCTTCTGGGGGTCCAGGCCCTGGTTCAGCGGGTTGGACTGGCTCATCTGTGTCAGTTCCGTGTAGTGGATCGTCAGCAGATCATGCTGATCCTCCTGGCTGTCGTCGCAGTATTCCAGGGCGTTGGCCACCACCAGCTCGCCGCTCTCCGGCCGGATGTCCTGCACCGTGCCGACGACCTGTATGTCATGGCTGATGAAGTACTGGTCGTCGGTGCGCAGCTTCTCCTCCAGCGAGTCGGAGAGGGAATTGTGGTCGCTATCCCTGAGCCAGCTTTCGTCGTCAAAGTCACCGTCCGCGTCCAGGTCCCGGGCCACACGGTCCAGGGCCGGGTGCAGCCTGATGGGCAGGGCGCTGACCCGACCGGGGATGCTGCTGTCGGCGAACACGTCGAGGTACACACCGTCGCCCGGGTAGTCCACGGCGGCAATGCGCACGTGGGCCTCGTAGCTGCTGCCGTCATCGGGCAGGCGGATCGGGTAGCTGATGCGCTGGATCTCCGGGCTGTCCGCCCCGCCGGCTGCATTCGGGTTGCCGCTGGCGGGATCCGTGACGGGCAGGAAACGTGTCTCCAGGTAGCACAGCTTCCCGCGCTTGAGGTTGTTGAAGAGCGTCATGCCGAATTCCGGGATGAAGTCACTGGGCGGTTCCCAGCTGCCGATGTCGTCAATCGGGTCGATGATGCGCAGTACTGAGTTGCAGGGGTCGCTTGCGCTCCCGGACGCGGCATGTGCCTGGTCCGCGCACAGGGCGAACAGCTCCAGATTGTCAAATTCGGAAACCACGGACAGATCCGCGGTTGACAAGAAGCTGCTCGGCGGGGCCAGCTCCCGGCCATCTGGTCCGATTGTGACAATGGAGAAATCCTCCGCGGAGGAAACTGATTCAGCGGAAATCAGGACGTTGAAACGCGGCGGGAGGCCGCTGGCCTGGTCGAAGATCCCGTCGGAGAAGGGGGTGGACAGCAGCAGTCCCTCACTGGAGCTGATCACATAGTAGCTGATCAGGTTGCCATAGTTCCGGGCGATCGGCGTGATGTCGGAGATGCTGACAGTGTTGTTGCCATCCCCGTCCACGTAGTACTGGGCCTGTTGCCGGGTCCAGGGACTGCCCGCCGGGGCGCTTTCCCCGAGGTAGCGGGCCAGCGGGATCAGGTCGGCCACGTTGACTTCGCCATTGTGGTCATAGTCACCGATATTGGTGGCGGTCCATGTCAGCCGGTAGTAGTTGTCAGTGGTGCGCAGAACCAGCAGGTCGCTGACCCGGTTGTCAGGGGCGGCAATGCTGGACTCGCGGACGGGACGGGCCTGGCTGATGGCGGTTTCCAGCAGCACGCTGTGGGGCAGTGTCTCCCCACGGGCCGCGAGGCACAGGTCCAGCCGGCTGCCACTCACATGGACCAGGGCCAGGTAGTCAGGCTCACTGAAACTGAGGAAAGTATCGTCCGGGACTCCGGCGGGAGCCGGCAGGCTGCCCCGGAAGTCGGGCAGGCCATCAGTCTGCGCAGTGATCCGCAGGATTCCGGCATCCGTCGTGGCAGTCAGCTGGGGAGCGCGGTCTGGATGCGGCTGGCCGGCACGATCCGGCAGCAGGCTGCCCTGGCTGCAGGAGCACAGGAAGAGCAGCAATGCCGAAAAGATGGTGCGTTGCCAGTTCATTCGTATAGATCCCCGTAGGTCTGCGCCCCGTCATCAAGCAGCGCGGGCCGCGCGATCACTCTTCTGATCGTTTCCCCCAGGATCCTGATTCCTTCCTCAATTTCGTTGGTTGCGGTCCGTGAAAATGATAGCCGCAATGCACTGACATCGCTATGGTCGGGCATGCAGAATGCTCCCGGGGCAAATTCAACCCCGGCCTGGCGGGCCAGGCTGAGCAGGGGAATGGCGCGGATCTGTTCCGGCAATTCCACCCAGAAGGCGAAGCCCCCCTCGGGAGTATGGAAACGGCAGGACTCCGGCAGGTGCTCGGTCAGCGCCCGCGCCATCACGTTGCGGCGCTTGCGGTACTCCCGGGCGGCGTGCCGCACATGCTTGGCGAAGTAGCCGCGCTGGATGAATTCAAAGAGCAGCACCTGCAGGAAGTAACTGTCCCCGCTGTCACGGCCCAGCTTGGCCCGCAGAAGCGATACAGCCAGCTCACTGGGGCAGCAGATCCAGCCGATGCGGATCCCGGGCAGGAAGGACTTGGCAAAGGTGCCGATGTGGATCACGTAGTTGCCGGCGTCATAGGCCTTGAGGGGCAGGGGGGCCTGGCCCTCGTAGCGCAGCTGCCGGCCGTAGTCGTCCTCGATCACCGGTACCTTGTACTTCTCGGCGAGGTCCAGCAGGGCGCTGCGCCGTTCTTCACTCATGGTGATGCCGGTCGGATTGTGGAAGGTCGGGATAGTGATGACCGCGCCGATGTCACCCTCCGCCAGGCACTGCTCCAGCAGGTCTGTGCGCAGGCCATCCTGATCCAGGGGAATCTGCACGAACTTGATGTTCTGCACGGCCAGGCAGTTGATGATGCCGTTGTAGGTCGGGGCCTCGATTGCCACTTTCTGGCCCGGCTTGAGGATCATTGACAGCACGAGTCCCAGGGCCCGGCGGAAGCCGCCGGTGAGGATGATGTCATTCTCACCCGCGGCCATGGCCACGCCGTTCAAGGCCATTTCCTTCTCGAGGTACTCCACCAGGGGCTGGTAGCCCTGGGCATGCCCGGTGTCAAAGAAGAATTCCTGCGGGTTCCAGAGCATGCTGGTGGCCACCTGCTTGATGCGGTCGAAGGGGAACAGGGCCGGGTCCGGGAAGTTGTTCGTGAAGGAGATGCCCTTGCCGTGGTATGTGCGGCTGCGGGGCATGCCGAAGAATTCCGTGGGGATCACCATGGGATCCCAGGGCATCAGTTCCCGGCTCTGCTGGGAGGCCAGTGTTTCCTCGCGGGTGCGCAGGTTGCTGCCCAGCACGATTTCCGGATGCATGGTGATGTAGGTTCCGCTGCCGCTGCGGCGCTCGATCAGGTTTTCGGCGGCCAGCATGTCATAGGCATTGAAGACGGTGGTGACGGAGACGTCGAGATCCTTCGCCAGATTGCGCACGCTCGATATCCGCTCACCGGGGGCAAGCAGTCCATCCCGGACGAGACTCACGATCTGTTCGTAGATCTGATGGTAAAGAGGAGTCTGGCTGTCCTTATCAAGAAGTATTTTCAGGTCCACCGAGACAATTATTCCAGAATGGTTCCGGGAGAAACATATCACTTTGATGTGATTTTGAAAGAACGCTTCGGGGCAATGCCAGAGCACAAGCTGGCAGGAGGATTGCCGGGCCGGGCCGTGATATTGCTCAGGCCAGTGCTGGACTGGTCTCAGGCCCTTACTGCAGCTGTGTGGGATGGACGCACCATGGAACTCCGGCTGTCGGGTGGAGTGAGCATACAAAAACAGCTAGAAAGTGATTATTTGAGTCCTGGCCTGTGGTGGATATCATTTCCACAGCGCAACTCCACCGGCCCGTGGGTTG